>CAYVII010000108.1:0-5446 GCA_964451475.1 uncultured Rickettsiales bacterium | reverse complement strand
GTACCCTTGCGAGCACGGCAGTTTTCAAGACTGCTGCCTTAAACCACTCGGCCATCCCTCCGCATTTTTAAACCAGACCGCCTATGGCCGTGTGGTTTAAAAAATATATAATCGTCTTCGCTTTGCGAAGATAGGCCACTCGGCCATCCCTCCGCGTTCTGATAGTGGCTTTTGCCAGCTCAGGGGCGGCAATATAACCACCCGTGCAATTATTTCAAGCCTATTTTACGGCTATTTTTTAAGCCTTTTTGCAGCCTGGAAAACATCCTTTGCATGCCCGTCAACGCTTACTTTGCGCCATATCTGGGCAATTCTGCCCTCGGCATCTATCAGGAACGTATCCCTCTGGATACCCATATATTCCTTGCCGTACATAGATTTTTTGACCCAGCTGCCGTAAGCGCTAACCACCTTGGTATCTTCGTCAGACGCCAGCGGGAACGGCAGGCAGTATTTTTCCTTGAACTTATCATGGCTCTTCACGCTGTCTTTTGAAAGGCCGATGATAAGCGTATTGGCCGCCTTGAAATCCTTTTCCATATCACGGAAATCCTTAGCCTCAATAGTGCAACCCGGAGTATCATCCTTAGGGTAAAAATAAAGCACCACGTTAGAACCTCTGAAGTCCTTCAGTTTAATATTACCGCCGCCGTCTGCCGGCAGGTCAAAATCCGGCGCTATGCTGCCAACTTTAAGTTCACTCATATATTCTCCGTAAAAGTTTTATTGAAAAGATCATGCACGAATTTTTGCGTTGTAACCAGTTTTACCTTCAGCGCATCAAAATTCTTTACACCCGCAGATCTTGCAAGCGTTGCCTTGTTGGTTGCAGTCGCCTCTGCCTCTGAAAATTTACCGTTATGCGTGGTAAGGCGGATAGCGCTTTGCACATCTTTAAGGAACTGCAAATTATCGGCCAGTTCATGTTGCGGCTTATTATATTTTGTAAGTAAATTGTACTGGATGATAAATTCAGCCTCAAACAGCCCGCCGTATGAATATTTAATATCCCACATATCTTCAGGCTTATGCGTCTCGGCAATTTTCTGGCGCATGTCACGCATATGCTCCTTAAGCTTCGGCCTGTGAGCTTTGGCAATATTTCCCGCAATTATATTTTCCAGCTTTTCAACCAGCGCGGCATCACCCAGCACAGGACGCGCCTTGGTAAGGGCCATAAATTCCCAGTCCCACGCAGACTCTTCGTAATAACGCTCATATGCGGTAACGGAACATGCAAGCGGCCCTTTCTCTCCCATTGGCCTTAAGCGCGAGTCCAAATTATACAGAACACCGTCCTCACTGAATGATGATATTTTCTGGATGAATTTTTTAACCAGGCTCTCATAATCCTTACTTGCTGAAGGCGAGGCCGAGTCATAAACAAAAACAAGGTCAAGGTCTGAGTTGAATGTAAGCTCATCAAGCCCCAGCTTGCCCATGGCGATAATAGCAAACTGCCCGCTGACCGAACCTTTGAAAAAACTGTAAATGCGGTTGATAACAACATTGGCAATGGCAGAAAGATATTCCGCCGCTTCTTTGTGCGTGATACTGTTCTTCAAAAGCCTGATGCCCACCTGAAAATCTTTTTCATGCTTCCAGTGGCGTATGGTCTTCATGGCGTCGGATGACTGGGTAATATCAATATCCAGCTTACGCCCAAGCGTTTCACGCGGCGGCAATCCGCCCGAAAAATCTTCCGTAATTATCTGGTTCACCAGCGATGGCGTGCGCGAAAAATTAGCAGCCAGCCACGGCGAGTTGCCCATAACCTCTGCCATCAGGTCAATAAGCTGGGGCTTCTGGTTAAGCAACTCAAATACATTCACCGCAGAAGGTATTTTTTCCAAAAAGTCATCAAACTTCACCAGCGCTTCATCGGGGTTATTAGAACTGCCGAATGAGCGTAAGATATGCGGCGTAAGCTCGGTAAGTATCTCACGCACACGCTTGAATGCGGTTGAAGGGCGGCGGCCGTGGTGCCAGCCGCGAATGATCTCACACACTCGCTCAGGGGCTTTAAAACCAAGCTTGCTAACGGTAAGCAGCGTTTCAGGGTCATTGGTAACACCCGTAAATACAAGGTTACCGCCCATAGAAAGGCTTTGCGATTCCTCAAACAGCTCGGCATATAACTTCTGCACAAGCGCAGAATGCGCAGCAAACTTATCATAAAATTCCTGCGGGTTCTCATAACCCATGAAAATAGCAAAATTACGAAGGCCGCCCTCATCGGAAGGCAGGCTGTGCGTATGCTCATCGGCCACCATTTGCAGGCGGTGCTCAACCTCACGGAAGAATTCGTAAGCCACAATAAGCTTCTGCGCGTTGCCCTGCTTTATCTTGCCGCTTTTCTCAAGCGCCATAAGCGCATCGCACGTTGCCTGAGCGCGCAGCTCTTTTTCACGCCCGCCCCAAATAAGCTGCTGCGTCTGCGCATAGAATTCAACTTCACGGATAGCGCCTTTACCAAGCTTAACGTTGAAGCCGAACAGAACCTCGGGCTTTTGCGGATGGCTACTATCTATCTGGCGCTTGACCGATTTAATATCTTCGATCGCGTTAAAATCCAGATCTTCACGCCAGATAAAACTCTGGATAAAGTCAAGGAAGCTGCCTGCCGCATCTTCATCACCTGCAATATAACGCGCCTTAATAAGCGCCGCACGCTCCCAGTTCTGCCCCACCGTTTTGTAATAATGCTCTGCCGCCGCAACAGAGACCGCCAGCGGGGTTGAGTAAGGGTCAGGGCGAATACGCAGGTCAGTACGGAAAACATACCCCTCATGCGTGCGTGACTGAAGTATTTCCACCAGCTCCTGCGCAAAACGTACAAAAAATTCTTTTATGCTAAGCTTGCCCGTATATTTGGCCTTCTCTTCATCGTACAAAACAACAATATCAATATCAGATGAATAATTAAGCTCATGTGCGCCAAGCTTGCCCACCGCAAGCACGAACAGGCCGCAACCTTTTTGCGTATCTTCCTCTATCTGCTTATTCTTGAAGCGGTCATGCAATAACCATTCAACCGAAAGGCAAACCGCACAATCGGCAAAATCAGAAAGCGCCGAAGTAACCTTGGAAAGATTCCACGAGCCCGTAATATCGGCCAGCGCCACCAGAAGTGAAACTTTGCGTTTAGCAAGGCGTAAAAAAACCCATCAGGTCAGTCTTAGATATCTCTTTAGGGTGGATATGGCGGATATTTTCAAGCAAATGCGCCAATGCACTATCAAAGCCTATACGGCAGATATCTATGAAAAAATCCTGCTCAGACTCAATAATACGGCTCAAATACGGGCTATTGCCGAATATGGCATCTACCAGCCCGGCTGGCACTGCTGCATCATTTTTGAACAATTCCTGTCCAAACTTGGCCTTTTGAACGTCTGCCGCTTTCGGAAGGTTGCTAAATTCCATGGTTTTATAAATATATATCCCTAGATTACTATCAATGGAATTTATGAAAAATAAGGTAAAAAACCTGCTGGAACACGCACGCAAGGCTAAACTTGCCTCGGTTATCACTATTTTGCTGGTGTTCACCGTGGTTCTTTCTTCGGTTGTTACCTATATTGCCATCACTAACCCCGACGTTTTTGGCTTCGGCTCGGCCACTAACCTTAAAAGCACCCTGCTCCGCATCCACTTTGGACTGCTGCTGCTTTTGGCAATTATAGTTTCTCGCAGGCTGCTTAACCTGTATTTTTCACACAAGCGCGGTCGCAGCGGAAGCCGCCTGCTCATGAAGCTTGTGGCAATGTCATCGGTCATTGCCATCATTCCTGCAATTGTGGTAGCGCTTTCATCTTCTTACTATTTAAACCTGAGCATGAAACTATGGTTTGACCAGAGGGTCAGCCGCGCAGTGGTCGAATCAGTTGCCGTCGCCGATGCTTATCTTGAAGAACACAAGGAAATTGTCCGCGCCGATGTTACAACAATGGCAAATGAGATGAACACCCCAAGCTTTGTATTTGGCGTTACTCAGATAGAACTGAAAGATTATTTAGATGAGCAGGCAAACAAACGCTTCCTTGCCGAAGCAATTGTTTTCACCAAATCCCCTTACGGCTACCAGATACTTGCCGCGCACAACCCAAGCTTCCAGCTGAATTCAAAACTTACGCGTGATGACCTGCAAATTGCAGACGGCGGCCACATAGCGCTTATATCAGCCAGTGACAGCGACAAGGCAACGGCACTTATAAAGCTTGATAACTATGATGAACGCTACCTGCTTGTAAGCCGCTTCGTTGATTCAAAAGTATTAATGCATACTGCGCAAACCAAAGGAGCGGCCGATGAATATTTAAGGCTGAAAAAACAGATCGGCAGCTTTCAGGTTGAGTCCACCATCTATTTTGTAATTATATCTATATATCTACTGCTTGGCGCTATCTGGATGGCATTCCGCTTTGCCAACAACCTTGTGAACCCGATATCAAACCTTGTTTCAGCCACTGACCGCGTGAAAAAAGGTGAATTCACCGTGCGCGTAAAAGAAGGCCCTGAAAATGATGAGATAGGCATTCTTTCCCGCTCTTTCAACCAGATGGCCGAAGAGCTGGACAACCAGAAACATGACCTTATGCGCGCCAACCGTGACTCGGAAGAACGCGCCGCATTTACTGAAACCGTTTTGCTTGGCGTTTCCAGCGGTGTAATGGCAATTGATATTGACCGCAAGATAATCACGCTTAACCGCATAGCCATGGATATTCTGGCAGTGAATAAATCTGCTATCGGCAAACGCCTTGGCGATATTGCCGAAGAATTTGAAGATATGCTCAAAGAAGCAATAGAAAAAAAGAACGCGCCGGTACAGCACCAGATATCTATCCGACGCAAGCAAAAGCGCATGAACCTTATGGTGCGCATAACACCGCAAACCAACCGCCGTACTGTTGAAGGCTATATATTTACTTTTGATGATATCACTGAACTGCTTTCCGCGCAGCGCCACGCCGCCTGGTCTGATGTCGCCCGCCGCATTGCACACGAGATCAAGAACCCGCTAACCCCTATCAATCTTTCAGCGCAGCGTATTGCTAAAAAATATAAACCGCTGATACCTGAAGATGAACGCGAGAATTTTGAAGGCTACACCGCAACAATTGCGCGCCACACGGCAGATATTGCAAAGATCATCACCGAATTTTCCGACTTCGCGAAAATGCCTTCACCAAAATTCAGCCGCTGCGATGTTTCCGAGCTTTTAAAATCAGCCGTATTCAGCGCGCGTGTTGCCCACTCTAATGTTACTATTGAACTGGATATGCCAGACAGCATGGAAACAGTGGCCGACCCTATACAGATAACGCAGGTATTTACCAACATCATGAAGAACGCCGCCGAGTCTATTACCGACAAAGAAATTAAGGACGGCAAAATAATGGTTATCGCCCAGCTGGGTAAAACTATTGATATTTACATTGAT
>CAYVII010000107.1:0-5455 GCA_964451475.1 uncultured Rickettsiales bacterium | reverse complement strand
GGACGTATATTCGCACCGCTGGGTATTGCTTATATAGTTTCTATCTTAGCGTCATTACTGGTTTCACTTACTGTTACCCCCGCACTTTGTTCATATTTATTACCACGTATGAAACGTATGGAAGAACACGAAGGCTGGTTGATACGTAACATCAAGGGTCTTGAGGTCAGGCTCCTTAACCGTGCTTTCCCGGCAAGTCGTTTAATATTTATCATAGTAGGTGGTTTATTTATTGCCTCTGTAGCTACAGTGCCATTTATGGGGAAGGAGTTCTTGCCAGAATTTAATGAGGGAACCGCAACCATTAGCGTTTTATCCGCTCCGGGAACAAGTTTAAAAGAATCTAACCGCATTGGTAAAATTGCTGAAAACTTAATCCGCGAAGTACCTGAAGTAACCAAAACTGGCAGAAGGGTTGGCCGTGCGGAGCAAGATGAACATGCTGAAGGTGTACATTCCAATGAGATTGAGGTTGAACTAAAGAAATCAGCCCGCAGCCGCGAAGAGATACTGGCTGATTTACGTGGTAAGCTTGATCAAATTCCGGGTATTGCTGTTAACATTGGCCAGCCGATATCGCATCGGATTGACCATATGCTGTCTGGCGTACGTGCCCAAATTGCCGTTAAAATATTCGGTAATGATTTGGGAGTATTGCGACAAAAGGCGGAAGAAATCCGTGTAACTATGGAAGATATTCCCGGTATTGTTGATTTATCTGTAGAGAAACAGGTTTTAATTCCGCAAATTCATGTGCGTATAAATCGTGATCAAGCGATCAAATATGGCGTTATGCCCGGCGAAATAGCTGAATATGCCGAGCTGGCTATGCAAGGAAAAACAGTCAGCCAAATTGTTGATGGCCAAAAAACCTATGATGTAGTCATGCGCCTCGAAGACCGGGCAAGAGGTGATGCAGAAGCCATTAAGCAAATTCCGGTTGATACTCTTTCGGGAAATATAATCCCCCTAGGTCAGCTTGCCAGTATTGAAGAAGCCAAAGGGCCAAATATTATTAATCGTGAAAATGTTCAGCGCCGTATTGTTATACAGGCAAACGTGGCTGATGAAGATCTGGTCGGAACGGTAAAAAAACTGCAATCTGCGATTCAGGAAAAAGTACATCTGCCTGCGGGATATTTTATTACATATGGCGGGCAATTTGAAAGTCAGGCATCGGCTTCAAGACTTATTTCCATTTTAAGCTTATTTTCACTAGCTGGTATGTTCGTAGTACTGTTCATGCATTTTAAGAGTGTAAATCTGGCTTGCCAGGTAATGCTTTCTATTCCATTAGCCTTTATTGGCGCGGTGGCTGGTGTATGGCTAGCTGGCGGTGTATTTTCCATTGCCACAATGGTTGGTTTCGTGACACTTACTGGCATTGCCGCCCGTAACGGCATCATGATGATCGCGCATTATTTGCATTTGATGGAAGTTGAAGGAGAAAACTTTGACCTCAACATGATTTATAGGGGCACAAGTGAACGTCTGGTTCCTGTTTTAATGACAGCCTTCACCGCCTCACTTGCGCTAATCCCTCTAGTAATTGCAGCTGACGAACCGGGGCGTGAAATCCTGCATCCGGTTGCAGTAGTTATATTCAGCGGTTTGTTCTCAAGCACTTTGCTGGATTTAACTGTTCGTCCTTTAATTTTCTGGCGCTATGGCAAAAAGGCTGTAGCGGCACGTATCCCACAAGCAATTCAACCCCAAGGAGCTATATATGAAACTTAAACCAACTTTTCTAATTACTACTTTTGTAACGGCAATCACTATATCCCAACCCAATGCTTTTGCTCATGGAGCAGAGGAACATCATAATGATGCACCGTCACATCACGAACATGCTGATGCGCACGCTGCTACTACTGCTAGGCAAGCATTTGATGAAGTTAGCGCTTCAGTAAAATCTCTCGATACTATGGTAGCAAGCGGTCATTTAAGTGGTATGCATGAGGAAATTGAAAAAACAGAAGCTCTAATTGCTATTATTAAATCTAAAGCCGATGTAAGCGCTGATAAGAAACCACGCTTAGAAGCTGCCCTTAAACAACTTACTGCACAGTTAGGGAAAGTACATACGGCAAGCGATAAAAATGATAAAGCCGCAACCCAAGCTGAGCTTAAAAAAGCTCATTCAGCATTAAAGCTAGTTGAAGCTAATTTGAAATAGGAGTTACTATGAAACAGTTATTTTTTACCTTTACGCTACTTGCATTAATTAGCTTTAACATGCCCGCTTTTGCAGCAGAGGGCGGGTATGTATGTCCCATGCATTCACAAATACGGGGAGAGAAAGGCGCTAAATGTACTATTTGCGGTATGATGCTTGAGCCTGCCAAAGGCGGTGAGACGCACATGAAAGGAATGGACATGTCTACGCCTGCAATAGGAACAATTAAAGTCACTGTTGTTAGCCCTCATTCATTAGAATCTGGCAAAGCTAATGACGTAACAGTCAAACTTGCTGACCTAACCGGAAAGCCAGTTACATTTCAGCAGTTGAAAACAGCGCATACAAAAAAGTTTCATGCATTAATTATTGATGAAACGCTTAGTGACTATAACCATATTCATCCGGTAGAAACAAAAACTCCCGGCGAATATAGTTTTAGCTTTACCCCTAAGAAAAATGGCAATTACAGGCTTTGGGCCGATCTATTGCCTATTACTACTGGTAAGCAGGAATATGCAATTACTGACTTAAAAGGCACTAAAGCCAGTACAGGCGTAATAGATAAAACAGTTAATAATACAAGCACAGTTGATGGCTTAACCTTTAAGCTTTCATTTGAGAGCCCATTGAAAACTGGCAAGGCGGTAATGGGTAAAGTAATGGTTACCAAAGATGGCAAGCCTTTTGCACAGCTGGAACCGATAATGGCGGCTTATGCTCATATAGTAGGCTTTAACGAAGATAGAAAAACTGTAGTCCATATTCATCCGATGGGGAAAGAGCCGATGAAAGAAGCCGATCGCGGCGGCCCTGAGTTAGAGTTCCATATCGAGCCAAATAAATCTGGTTTTACTAAGCTATTTGTACAAATACGCGTTGACGGAAAAGATATATTTGCACCGTTCGGAGTGATGATTGAATAAAAGCCCTTGACCTTGGAGTATACCCCAAGGTGCAGAATGCAAAAAGTGAGCAATTTTATGAAGCAACTTACCATAGGAAAATTAGCAGAACTTTCCGGCACTACTGCGGATACGCTGCGCTATTATGAGAAAATGAAACTGATAAAAGCAGCTGCGCGCTCTCGCGCTGGTTACCGTCTGTATGATGATGAAGTTATCAGCATAATCAGATTTATTCGTGGTGCCAAAGCTTTAAATTTCACTTTGGTAGAAATTCGTAAACTGCTTAACCTTAGCACATCAGATCAAGCCACTTGCGCAGAAGTCCTGAAGCATACGGAAGGGAAGATTATGGAAGCGGAAGCAAAAATTCTTGAGCTCAAAGAAATTAAAAAAGTACTATCCCAGCTTGTAAAAACCTGTCCCGGTGATAGTACCAGCACAAAGGCGTGTCCGATTCTTGATCACATACAGAAAAAAACAAAAGCTCTGGCTATTTTGACATTGTCTATAGGCGGAATATTGGGATTCTTCCCAAAGTCAGCTGAAGCCAAACCTATTTCCTATGTTGATGGCTTAATGGTGATGCAGGAAAATGATGAAACTGGTTATACGCTTAATGTTGATTACACGATTGATCCAAATTACGCGATTGGATTTTATGCTAAAAAAGAGCATGAGGGAGATGAATTTACTACATTTGGCCCGCAAGTAAATACCTTGATCAAACGCTGGAATCTGCCCGATGGCCAAGGGAATATATTTAATATGACCGGTGCCGGACTTTCATATTATGAAGGTGAATATCAACCCGCCGCTTGGACAAGTTTTTTAGCTGATTATGAAACAAGAAGGATTTTCACATCTTACGAAGCACGTTTTATGTATGTTGATGATGTTGAAAAATCCGTATGGCAAAGAGCAAGAGTTGGAGTTGCACCTTATAAAGCCAATTATGAAGATTTAAATACATGGTTGATGCTGCAAGTGGATCATCATCCTGCCAAAGATGATACGATAGTGGTTACGCCGCTGGTACGCTTCTTTTATAAAACCACCCTGATAGAAGCGGGTTACAGCAGCAATGACCATCTAATGTTTAACTGGGTGTTACAATTTTAACCAAAGGAGACTTTTATGAAAAAACTATTTATACTTTCTGCTTTAATAGCTTTAATGACAACCTCAGCAAATGCTGAAATCATTAAGGCTAGTGTCAATGGCATGGTTTGCTCTTTCTGTGCCACTGGAATAGAAAAAACTTTTAAAGCGCAACCTTCTGTTTCTGATGTAAAAGTGGATCTTGAAACTAAGCTTGTTACAATTAATACCAAACTTGATCAGAAGCTCGATGATGTTACCGTTAAAAAACTTATTGGCGATGCGGGCTATAGCGTAACTAATATTACTAGAGAGAAATAATGCAGTCAGAAAAACGCGCAGCTTCAGGCCTGATATCTAGCCTTGCTTTGTTTGGCTCTTTCAGCACATTGTTTTGTTGCGCATTACCTGCGTTATTAGTTTCTATTGGAGCTGGCGCGGTAATGGTTGGGCTGGTGAGTGCCGTACCACAATTAGTATGGTTATCAGAGCATAAAGTACCGTTATTTATTTTCGCAGGTATCATGCTCACACTTTCCGGGTTGATGCGCTATTTGACCCGTAATGCACCTTGTCCTATTGATCAGGCTAAGGCGAAAGCTTGTACCCGCATGCGACGCTGGAGCTTCGGTATCTTTTTATTTTCCCTCATCATGTATTGTGTAGGTTTCTATTTCGCCTTTATAGCAGCCAAATTAGTATAGAATTATGGATCATTCCCACCACGAACATCATCAAGCCCCGGCTAATACCAATACGGTAAAAGACCCGGTATGCGGGATGAATGTTGACCCTACAAAAACGCAGCACCATACCCGGTTAGGCGATAACGATTACTATTTTTGCAGTAAAGGCTGCTTGGAAAAATTCAAAGCGAACCCAAGCCAATATACTCAGCCCGTAAAGGCGCATAATTGCTGCCACGGTCATCATAAATCAGCACCCACTACTGAGCCAACTTCCGACAGCAAGGATGTTATTTATACTTGTCCGATGCATCCGGAAGTGCGGCAAATTGGCCCCGGCACTTGCCCTAAATGCGGTATGGCGCTTGAGCCTGAAAATATCGCAGAAAGCGATGGCGCTGACCCGGAACTTACTGATATGACGCGCCGGTTTTGGGCGGCGGCGGTGCTTTCCATTCCCCTGCTGTTTCTTGGTATGGGAGCGCACATCACCAGCGGCGGGCTGCATGAATTTATAATGAGCCGCACGGCAATATGGTTGCAGCTGGTGCTATCCACGCCGGTAGTGCTGTGGTGCGGCTGGCCGT
>CAYVII010000106.1:0-5521 GCA_964451475.1 uncultured Rickettsiales bacterium | reverse complement strand
GAACTGCCCCCGGTTGAGTATGGCACAAACCCCTACACATATAATTATCAGCGCCTTCAGGGGCAGCAAGGGCCGTACCAGAACCCTAATAATGTGTTCGATAATTCATATGATCCGTACAGCCAGCAACAGCCGCAAGCTTACCGGCAGCCTGCTGCACAGCCTGTGCCTTCGCAAAATTACCAGCCGCAGCTCCAGGGCTCACAAATGCAAAACACTGTACCGCCTGAAGCGCAGCAGCAACTACCGTCTGAGCCTTCAAAGGCAATTACACAGCCAAATGTTGAAGACATAGACCAGCTTTTAAAAGTGAAGCATAAATTTGCCCTTATAGTTCCGCTATCGGGCAAAGGTGCAGATATCGGCAAGGCACTGCGTGATGCGGCAAGGCTTGCAGTAGCAGAAAAAGGCTCGGCCGATTACGCAATAATACCTATCGACGTGAACGAGGGCGGACCCGCGGCGGCGGCAGAAAAAGCGGTGAGCTACGGCGTTGAGGCGATCCTTGGCCCTGTATTTTCTGATGATGTAGGCAAAGTTGCAAAAGTTGCCCGTAAAAATAAGCTGAAAGTATTTTCATTTTCAAACAATAAGGCAATTGCCGGCAACGGTGTTTATGTGTTTGGTTTAATTCCGAGCCAGCAGGTTGAACGCATGCTTATTTATGCGGGCAACAAAGGCGTAAAAAATTACTCGGCGGTTGTGCCCAATAATATTTACGGTCACCAGAGCTCGGAAATGGTACGCAAATTTTCAGGCTGGATAGGCGCAAAACTTATGGATATTGGCCTGTATAGCGCAAAGACGCCAACTTCAACAGCAGCAGGCGTAATATCTGATGCATATAAAAATAAGGGCATGAAGCCAAAACTTTCAACCGATGCAGTGGTGATAGTTGAGGGAGGCGAGAAATTAAAGAGCGTTGTTAACGCGCTAAGCAATGCGGGCGTAGGTTGCGGCCGCGTGCGCTGCCTTGGCGTTTCTTCGTGGGATGACAAAAAAGTTATAAGCAACCCTGCGCTTAGCGGCGCATGGTATGCGGGCTCACCATACGAAGATGTGGAAGACTTCCTGCTACGCTTCCAGCAAAAATACCGCTATATGCCCGATGAGATCGCCTCACTTGGTTATGACCTTGCAACATTTGCAATAGATGTTGCGCCTGCCTTTAGCCGCTCGGATATTGAAAAATCATCCGGCTTCAAAGGCATAAAAGGCATTTACCGCTTTACGGGCGAGGGCGTGAACCAGCGTGGCTATGCTGTGTACGAAATTCGTAACGGTTTAGCGCAGGTGATTGATACAGCCCCTAACAGGTTCTAAAAATGGCTTGATTCCAAGGGTTTCTTGGTGTAATAAAACTTTCAAACTTAAATAATTGATGGAAATTAACCAGTTTGGTAATATTTCCGGATAGAGGGGAAAATATGTCAGATACAGCCGCGCAAACCGCAGAACTTCAAAAAGCAGTATTACTTGTAAGGGCCAATTTTAAAGAAGGCACAGGCCGCGTAGATATGTTCAAGCAAATAGCTGTTGTTGAGCAAAAGCCCGTTTTAGAAAAGGTTGCTTTGAATGATCCTACCATCAATGTACCTGGAAATGAGGCAGATATAATGCTTACAGTGATACAAAGGCAGGTAACAAGGGGCTTGGCAGAACTGCGTGAGCAGCAGGTAACAATATCTGTAGTTGCAAGCGGTGTTGATAAGGCTGATGAAGCAAAAGTGAGCGCTGCAATAAAAGAAACTCTAGCCGCAGCTGCCGGTAAAAGAGACGAGATAAAAAGAAGCGGCGTTAAAGACACAGTAGGTTTTGCGGCAAGATTAGGTGGGAATGATAGAAGGCAGGTCGGTGTAAGGTCAATTCTGGAAAGGCAATTGCAGGAAACAGACGCAACAAGCAGAATTTCATCGAACATTGAGTTTAAATCAACTGTTGGTGAAGTAGATATTTTAAAGCTTGATAGGGAAGGCGTTCAAAACCTTGCAGGCAGCCGCATTACAGGTGCTGGCCTAATAGGCGTGGCTAGCTAAAACGCTCTCCAGCGCATTCCGCCTAGGATGTAACCAACTTTTCCCTTCTCGCCAACGGGCATAAGTATTTTGCGGAACTTGATATCGGCATTATTCTTGTTGATGAATGCGCCCTCATATTCAAGCGGCAGGCATGTTTGCATGGTCTCACGGAATTTTATCAGCACTCCCGGGCTTTCTGGGTAAAGCAGGTCTTCAATAATTTCTTTGCCTTCCATGTCATCGGCATAAGCATCGGCAATGCTGTCACCTAAATATTCATATGAAAAGCTCTTGCCGCCGTCTTCAACTTTTATCATGAAGCAGTCTTCCCAGATATGGCTTAAGTCTTCACTGTCAATATCTTCAGCGTCAGGATACGGGGCAGAGCCTTTTTTGCTCTCCCAATATTCGCGTAAAATATCCGTTATGCGGTTTAGTTGCTCATCGTTTGTCATGAATTCTTTTCCAGTATTTTGCCCGCTAAATAAAGCGAGCCTGTAATAAGAATATTCACATTACCCTTATGAATAGCAAGGATTTTTTGAACAGCTTCTGCTGCACTGCCGCAAGCCGCCGTGTTAAACGCAAGGCTACGCGCCACCGATGCCATCTCATAAGCTGATTTTGCAAGCGGCTCATTAGGGATATCGATAGTGTAGATAGTCTTTGTTTTTCCAATGAAATGTTTCAGATATGCGCGGCTATCCTTGGTCTTCATCATGCCAACAATCATTACCCACGGTTTGGAATTATTGGCGCTGATATGCTTGGAAATAACTTCCGCCCCCGCATCATTATGTGCGCCGTCAAGCCAAAGCTCAGTGCCTTCGGGCAGCATTTCGGCCAGTTCACCCTTAGTAAGTTTTTGCAGGCGGGCAGGCCATTTTGCGGTTGTAAGCCCTTTGTTGATGGCACGTTCAGGCAAGCCCATGGTCTTTGCAGCTTCCATTGCAAGTAGGGCATTTATACGCTGGTGCGCGCCGCTCAGTGCAAGGCCTTCAATTTTATAATCGGCATCGGCCACAATAATTTCCGGAGCTTTTCTTATAAGCACCTCCATCACTTCAGGCTTTTGCGGAGCAGTTATGCATATTGCACCGTCTTTGATGATGCCAGCTTTCTCGGTTGCTATCTGCGCTAGGCTATTGCCTAAATATTCCATATGGTCATATGAAATTGGAGTGAACAGGCAAAGCTTTGGGTTTGCCGCAATATTTGTTGCATCCAGCCTGCCGCCAAGACCTGTTTCCAAAAGAAGGAAATCAGCAGGATTATCGGCAAATGCTTTAAATGCAGCGGCAGTTGTAAGTTCAAAATATGTAAGCTCGGCATTATCGGAAACCGAATCAACATACTGCAAAAGTTCCAGCAGATATTTGTCTTCAATATTGCGCCCGCGGATTTGAATACGCTCATTGAAGCTGACAAGATGCGGTGAAGTATATACGTGGCAAGTTTTTCCTGCCGCTTCTATCATCGCCTTTAAAAATGCAATGGTAGAGCCTTTGCCGTTGGTGCCGGCAATATGGATGGTTGACGGCAAATTCAAATGTGGCCTGCCTAAAACTTCCATGAATGAATAAATACGGTCTAGCCCAAGATCGATCTTCTTGAACTTCTGTTCAAACTTGTGAAGTAACTGGTTTATGCTATCTTTCATAAAATAATTTATTTCGGCATGATACATAAACTCATAATCCTGATATTTCTAGTCATATTCTGGTATGCGTTTTCCGGCGAGGTTAAGCCGTTCTTTATATGGGCGGGTGTATTTTCGTGCCTGTTTGCCCTTTTTGTTGCCGTAAAGCTTGGCCTGCCGCGCAAGCTTGTGCATAACCATAAGATTTTTAACTATATATTATGGCTTTTCGGGCAGGTGATAATTTCCGGACTGCATGTTTCCAAACTTGTATGGAGCCGTAAATTGAATATCAGTCCCGAGTTTTTGATCTTAAAGACCGAAAGCGAAAAAGAGGTTTTTTATGCCATGTACGCCAATTCAATAACCATGACCCCCGGCACGGTGACGCTGCTTATTGATGAAAAGAACAAGCTGATACATGCCCACGCAATAACAAAATACACGGCAGAAGATGTAAAAAGCGGCGTAATGGCAAAGAAAGTGGAAGAGGTCCTAATATGAGCGCGGAAAGTTTTTTAATGGCAGGCTGCGCCGTGCTGGGAATAAGCATAATGATGCTGCTGGTACGTCTTATTTTAGGGCCTACGATATTTGATAAGATCCTCGCCGCAAACGTAATCGGCACCAATATCATACTGGTGATATTATTTGTAGGGTTCGGCACTAACGCGAAATCTTATATTGATGTGGCGCTTGTTTATGCCTTTCTGAATTTTATTGCCACTATAGGTTTCCTTCGTTTTTTCCGTTACGGTTTTAAGGGCTAGTAAAATTTACTTTGTATCCGCACGCGTGCGTGGTTGTTTTAATTTAGCTTAAAACGGCTGCATATATTCACTGTTTGTCGGCATTGCCTAGCTTGTTAATGCTGCAGTTCCATTTGTAACCCCGAGGAACAAGGGTTTGCCTTTTAACGGGTGTGCACACCCTGAACCTGAAGCAAGGCAAAGCAGCTAAGGCTCATTCTTTTATGATTGTCTCACGCTTAATGGCTAAATGTCAAATTAGCCCGCCCGATTTTTTTTCGGGCAGGCTATGATTTAAGCAGTGCTACTTCTTGCTGCCCGTGTGCGGGTGATGGCGCAGGAAGTAAAGCTGCTGGAATATTGTTAGCAGGTTCGAGAAGCACCAGTAGATAACAAGACCGGCCGGGAAGCTTGCGAACATGAACAGGAATATCAGCGGCATCAGGCGCAGCATTTTTGCAGTGATAGGGTCACTCGGCGCCGGTTGCAGCAATTGCTGTATGAACATTGTAAGTGCCATGATGCACGGGAACACGCCTATCATTAGCATTTCAGGTACTTCGTAAGGGAAGAGGCCAAACAGGTTAAAAATGCTTGTAGGGTCACGCTCTGAAAGATCTTTGATCCAGCCAAAGAAAGGTGCATGGCGCATTTCAATGCTCACAAAGAATACTTTATAAAGTGAGAAGAAAATAGGTATCTGCAGCAATATAGGTAAACAACCTGCGGCAGGGTTCACTTTCTCTTTCTTGTAAAGCTCCATCATGTTCTTTTGCAGCGCCATTTTATCGTCTTTATAGCGCTTTTGCATATCAACTATTTTTGGCTGCAGCTGCTTAAGCCTGCCCATTGATATATAGCCCTTGCGCGCAAGCGGGAACAATACAAGCTTAACACATAAAGTAAGAAGCAAAATAGAAAGACCAAAATTGCCAAGCCAGTTGTGGAACACTATAAGCAAAGAATACATTGGCTTTGTAATGAAATAGAACCAGCCAAAATCAATCGCGCGTTCAAATAGCGGGATGTTTAGTTCCTGCTCATATTTTTCCAGCAGTTTAAGCTCTTGCCGCCGTCTTCAACTTTTATCATGAAGCAGTCTTCCCAGATATGGC
>CAYVII010000105.1:0-5538 GCA_964451475.1 uncultured Rickettsiales bacterium | reverse complement strand
ATGAAATATTTCGCCGCATTTAAAAAAGCGGGTTTTGATAAAATAAATATCGATTCGCAAAAAATAATCTATCTGCACGATAATATTTATGAACTTCTTGGAACTATAAAAAATATCGGTGCTTCATATCCGTTCGGTAAGGGGCTTAAAACAAAAAAATACTTCACGCAGCTTGAAAATATTTACCGCGCCCAAAACTCAGAGCAGGGGCAGCTAAAGCTTACATGGGAAGTGCTTTACATATCGGCGGTAAAGAAATGAAGTATTTTGTAACAGGCACGGGAACAGATGTTGGCAAAACATACATAACTGCGCTACTGGCAAAACAAAATGGCTGGCGGGCACTAAAGCCTGTTTCCAGCGGCAGTAATGATGAAGATATACTTGGCTGCCAACCGCTGTATAAATTCAAAACCCCGGTTTCCCCGCATCATGCTGCACGTTTTGAAAATGTGGACATGGATTTCGCGGCAATAGTTGATTACTGCAAGAATTCAGGTGCAGACATTATTGAAGGCGCAGGCGGCGTGCTAAGCCCGCTTACACAAACGCATACAAACCTTGATCTTATTCGCGCATTAAATATTCCTGTCATTCTGGTTGCGGGGAATTATGTTGGGACAATCACTCATACGCTTACAGCTCTTAAGATGCTGGAAGGATTTGATGTCAGTGTAGTATTGAATGAATGTGAGGATTCGATAAATGATATTAATGCGATCGTGCAGGATATCAAAAATTTTGGCGGTATGACCCCGCTTGTTTTAAAGCATTTTCAAGAAGATTTAGAGATAAAATGACAAAAGAAAGCAAAGGTAGTGATATGAATGAGCTTGTACGGCACAGAATATCACGCCGTGCATTTGTTGGCGGACTTGCCGCTCTTGCCGTTGGTGCTGCTACGGGCGGGTATTTCATCGGTAATAAAAACACGTCTGTTATCGGCGCTCCAAAAACAAATAAGCTGATAAGCTGGGGAGACGATCTTTTTAGCGAAGCATCTTACAAAGCTGCCGATATGACGCTGGAAAAACAGCTCCGTAGCTTTGGTTATAATAACGATTATATCGCATTCTTAAAAATTTCCGATGACCGCGCGTTACTTGGTATCAATCACGAAACTGTTGATGGTATGGCCCTTGGCAGACCCCTTGGTAAAGATACTGCGGATATAATACTTGCTGCAATGGGCGTGTCTGTTATTGAGATAGAAAGGGTAGGTGACAGCTGGAAGGCGGTGAGAGGCGGCTCAAAATACAACCGCCGTATCAATGCGTACAATACCGAGATTGATATTACAGGGCCTGCAGGCGGTAAAACTACTATAGGCACATTTGCAAATTGTGCCGGCGGCAAAACACCTTGGAACACAATACTTACATGCGAGGAGAATATTGAAAAATATTTCAGCGGTCAAATTGAGCGGCACAAGCGCATGGGTATCGGCAAAAGTGAATTCGGTGAATTCAACCCTCGCTTTGATGTAAACAAAAACCCTAATGAGCCATATAATTTCGGATGGGTAGTCGAGTATGATCCTTTTGATCCGGCATCACGCCCAAAAAAACGCACCGCCCTTGGCCGCTTTAAACATGAAAGCGCAAATTGCATAACTGCAAAAGACGGACGCGTAGTTGTTTATATGGGGGACGATCAGGAATTTGAACACCTATACAAATTCATTTCAAGCAAACCATATGACGGCGTAAATAAAGATATTCTGGATGAAGGCACTTTATATACGGCAAAATTCCATGACAGCGGTAAACTAACATGGATGCCCATAGACCCTGAAAGATTGTTACATACACGCGAAGCTGCCTCAGAACTTGGCGCAACGCCTATGGATAGACCTGAAGATGTTGAGATAGCTCCGAACGGCAATGTTTATGTGAGCTGCACAAAGAACTTTAAGCGCATAACGCCTGATCCTGCAAACCCGCGCTCAGTAAATGCCTTTGGCCATATATTAGAACTAAAACAGGCCGATCATATAGACCTTGAAGGCGAGTGGGATGTTTATATGCTAGGCAACAAACATTTCGGCTGCCCTGATAATATAGTATTTGATTCAGTAGGCCATATGTTCGTAACAACAGATGGTATGCAGCAGGACGGTTTGTTTTTAATAGAGAACAGGCAAGCCACCCGAATTTTAAGCGCCCCAGCAGGCGCAGAATTCACCGGCCCTGAGTTCAGCCATGACTATAAGTCTATGTTTTTAGCCGTCCAACACCCCGACTCGCCACTCATTCCGCATGTGGTAACTTTTCCCGCATATCAGCATAAAACGGCTTGATTAATCTTTGTTAATTGCGCTAACGGGCTATTTTATTAAATAATTCAAGCTGAATTGATTTAAATTTTGACTATTTCGGGGCGGTTATATAGATTACCGCAACTTTTTGATAAACAAGGCCAACATTATATATATGACTAAGAAGAAATTTACCACATTTGAGCAGGAAGCACTAAGCTTCCACAATAGAGACGGAATTCCGGGCAAAATTGCCATTCAGCCAACAAAGCCGCTACTTACACAGCGTGACCTTTCACTAGCATACTCACCGGGCGTGGCCATCCCGTGCATTGAGATCAATAAAGATCCTGCGACTGCATATGATTACACCGCAAAAGGTAACATGGTTGCGGTTATTTCAAACGGTACTGCCGTTCTTGGCCTTGGTAACCTTGGCGCGCTGGCCTCTAAGCCGGTAATGGAAGGTAAAGCTGTTCTTTTTAAACGTTTTGCTGATATCGACGCTATCGATATTGAAGTGGATACAACTAATATTGATGAATTCATCAACGCTGTTCGCTACCTTGGCCCGTCATGGGGTGGTATCAACCTTGAAGACATTGCAGGCCCTGACTGCTTTGTGATCGAAGAGAAGCTTAAAGAACTGATGGATATCCCTGTATTCCATGATGACCAGCATGGCACGGCAATTATTTGCGCCGCGGGTCTGATCAACGCTGCACATATTTCCGGCAAGAAAATTGAAGACATGAAAATTGTTGTAAACGGTGCCGGCGCTGCAGGCATTGCCTGTCTTGAACTAATGAAAACTCTGGGCATTAAAAACCAGAACGCATTCCTTTGTGACCGTGACGGTATTATTTACAAAGGCCGTGAAAAAGGAATGAACCAGTGGAAATCTGCCCACGCGGTTGAAACTAAGAAACGTACTCTTGAGGATGCAATGGAAGGAGCAGACGTCTTCCTTGGCCTTTCAGCTAAAGACGCGGTTTCTCAGGCTATGGTTAAATCTATGGCGAAAAACCCTATCATTTTCGCAATGGCAAACCCTGATCCGGAAATTACGCCTGATAAAGTTCACGAAGTTCGTAAAGACGCAATAGTTGCAACTGGCAGATCTGATTATGCAAACCAGGTTAACAACGTAATGGGCTTCCCGTTCATTTTCCGCGGCGCTCTAGACGTTCGTGCTTCAAAGATAAACGAAGAAATGAAACTGGCTTGCGCATATGCGCTTGCACAGCTTGCACGTGAAGATGTGCCTGATGAGGTTGCGGCGGCATATCAGGGACGTAAAATGGTTTACGGTTCGGAATATATTATTCCTACTCCGTTTGACCCGCGCCTTATTTACACCATTCCGCCTGCAGTTGCTAAAGCTGCAATGGATACAGGTGTTGCAGGGAAACCTATTACTAACTTTGAAGAATACAAAAAGCAGCTTAAAGCGCGTCTTAACCCGACTGCAAACTCAATGGGTCTTATTTTTGAACAGTTGGCTAAAAACCCTAAGAAAGTTATTTTTGCCGAAGGAGAAGAGGAAAAAACCATCCGCGCTGCAGTTCAGTGGACAATGAACGGCTACGGTAAAGCGGTGCTTGTAGGCCGTGAGAAGAATATTGAAGCTACTGTTAAAGAACTTGGACTTACTAAAAAGCACATGGAAGGCATCGAGATCACAAACGCCAAGCTTTCTAAGAACGTGGGCCAGTATATTGAGTTCCTGTACAAAAAACTTCAGCGTAAAGGCTATACTGAGCGCGACGTTGCAAGGCTTGTAAAAAATGACCGTAATATTTTTGCGGCAACAATGCTTGCATTGGGGCAGGGTGAAGTTCTTATTTCAGGCCTTGTTCGCGGTTACCACAAAACGCTTGAAGATATTCTTACAGTTATTGACGCGAAAAAAGGCGAAACTGTATTCGGTATGAGCATGATCATTGCGAAAAACAAAACATTGTTTGTTTCCGACACAACTGTACATGAGCTTCCTGAAGCTAAAATTCTTGCAGATATCGCGGTTCAGACCGCTGCAAAAGCGCGTGAATTCGGCCACGAACCTCGCGTTGCGATGCTTTCATACTCTAACTTCGGTTCTCCGATGCGTGAGAAAGCAAACCGCGTGCGTGATGCAGTTGCAGAACTTGACCGCCGCAAGGTGAGCTTTGAATATGACGGTGAAATGAGCGTAGAAACTGCGCTTAACGAAGAAATGCGCAAACTTTACCCGTTCAGCCGCCTTTCTGAATCGGCGAACGTGCTAATTATGCCTGGCCTACACTCAGCAAACATCGCCAGCAAGCTTCTTGAAGAACTTGCAGACGGTACTGTAGTTGGCCCAATTCTGGTAGGTCTGGAAAAACCTGTTCAGATAATCGGTATGAATGCAAAAGTTTCAGACATCCTGAACGCTGCTGCTTTAGCTACTGTATAAGCCATAGTTACTTCCTAATTTAATCATACGCGCGTATGCCGCATAGCAAATGCTATGGAGGGACGGGGTCACGCCGCCGGAGATTAGCTTTTAAAGTTCTGCAGAACCCGGCCATAAGATTTGCGCTAATGAACTTTGGCCGTTCATAATGCAATTATGCGGGTAGCTAACCGTAATTGTCAAATTAACGGTTAAGCAGATAAGCTTATAGCAGCCACAAAAAAAAACGTCGGGGGGATGAACCCAAACCGACGTTTCTCTTAAACACAACTTCAGATGATCAGTCTTCCTGGCCGGCAAGAACTGATGTCAGGTATCTCAGGAAAGGTTTGGGGTCTTCATACTCCAAAACGCTATCGAATGATACACCTGCAATATCAGCCTTTTGGGCTGCCCTGACAATTTTTTCAGGGTCTCTGAGGTCTGTGCCTACAAGCAGGGGTTTACGACCGTGGTAGCAAACCGTCCTAAGATGTTTCAGGATTGAAACGAGGTCATCGGGTATTACGCCGGCGTCCCGCAGTTCCTGATTTACTTTCTGCTTACGTCCGTAACAAGGACATTGTACTTTGATGATGTGTCCTAAATCAGCAGCTTTTTGCAGTGCTTCTGTCACAGACTGGATGTGTGGATGCTTCAGTTGAATCTCGCACAGGAAGATCAGACCATAATTCGCGCATGCCTGCGCAAGCTTTCTGGCCTGCAAAACCTGTAGATGATATCCCGGCATTTGTGGTGTCAGGACATACGAGACTCCCTCGCACGCATATTGCAGTGACAATTCTATGCTGCCGATGTCAGGCTCTGAAAACCCGGCACTGTTAAGCTTCAAAAAGACACAGCG
>CAYVII010000104.1:2571-5560 GCA_964451475.1 uncultured Rickettsiales bacterium | reverse complement strand
TTATCCTGATATTTTTCAGAGCCACGGTCAAATATGTTGTTGAAGCCGTCAAACAACCAGCCAAGATATTTTTCCATTATGCGGGTTAGCCTGTCTTGCGGGGCATCATGCGGCTTTAGAAGCAATGCAGCCAATGCAGGTGAAAGCGTAAGCGAGTTAAATGCCGAAATGATAGTTGAAATAGTAATTGTAACGGCGAACTGCTTATAGAATTGGCCTGTTAGACCTGTGATGAATGCAATCGGAACGAATACCGCCGTCAGAACAAGCATGATGGCAATTATAGGGCCGGAAACTTCACGCATGGCCTGATATGTTGCGGCACGCGGATGTAAACCGTTTTGAATATTACGTTCTACGTTCTCAACAACCACAATGGCGTCATCCACCACGATACCGATAGCAAGAACAAGGCCGAACAATGAAAGTGCGTTGATAGAGAAACCAAGCAGGTGAAGGAATGCGAATGTACCGATGATTGAAACCGGAACTGCAAGTAACGGGATTATTGAAGCCCTCCATGTACGAAGGAAAAGAATAACCACCACAACTACAAGCAAAATAGCTTCTATAAGCGTATGCACTACTGCAGTAATTGAATCTTTAACGAACAAAGTAGGGTCATAGATAATGTCATACCCTACGCCTTTAGGGAAAGTCTTAGAAACTTCCGCCATTACCGCGCGAACGCTTTCGGATACATCAAGAGCATTGGCCTCTGGTGTCTGGAAGATACCGATACCTACCGCGTCTTTATTGTTCAGCATTGAACCCATTGAATAAGTTTGCGCACCAAGTTCTATGCGAGCCACATCTTTAAGTTTTGTTATAGCACCGTTGCGCTCAGTCTTGATTATAATATTACCAAATTCCTCTTCTGTTGCCAGACGGCCTTTTGCATTAATAGGGAACTGAACTTCAACACCTTCATATTTAGGCATTGAACCCACTATACCCGCAGCTGCCTGCGTGTTCTGTTCACGAATCGCGCTTATTACCTCAACAGCGCTCATGTTCTTTTCAGCTATCTTCTTAGGATTCAGCCACACGCGCATTGCATAGTCACCCGAGCCAAACACGTTTACTTGACCAATGCCCGGAATACGTGCAAGGCGGTCTTTCAGATTTAGTGTTGCCCAGTTACGTAAATATAATGCGCTGCGGCTTTGATCCGGCGAAGTCATATGCACAACCATGGTTAGGTCGGCAGATGATTTTACTACAGTAACGCCTGTTTGCCTTACGGTTTCAGGCAAGCGCGGCAGGGCTTGCGAAACACGGTTTTGCACAAGCTGCTGAGCTTTATCGGGGTCTGTACCGATTTTGAAAGTAACGGTAATAGACATCATACCATCGGTAGTACCCATTGAAGACATATATATCATGTTCTCAACGCCGTTGATCTGCTCTTCAAGCGGAGCAGCAACAGTTTCTGATATAACTTTCGAGCTTGCGCCCGGATACATTGCAGTTACTACCACCGATGGCGGAGAAACTTCCGGATATTCGGAAATTGGCAGGCGGAACATTGTTATAAGCCCGACTATCACTATTAAAAGTGAAAGCACGCTGGCAAATATCGGCCTGTCTATGAAGAATTTTGAAATGTTCATTATTTCTTCTCTTTAATTGTCTCTTTAGATTTTTGAGGTGCTGCCTCTTTAAGCTTCACCGGCACATTTTCTATCTTTGGAAGTTTTTTATCTTTAGGTTTTTCCGCATCCGGGTCATTTACCGGAACCGGAAGTTCAAGCAAAGGCATTTCATCGTCTGATGCTTTTACTTCTTTTAGCTGTTGAGGAGGCACCTTAGGAGCTTCAGTGGTTTTTTCCGTAGCGGCAGGCGCAGACTTTTCTGCCTGCGGAACTGCAGCAGCAGGAGCACTTGACGGAGCGCTGCCCGCTTCACTTACCTGTAATGGTGCGCCAGGCATCATGATCTTCTGTATGCCGTTAACCACAACTTTATCACCTGATTTCAGGCCGGATGTTATTATGCGTCTGCCGTCATATTCGCCGCCAAGAGTAATAACGCGGTATTCCGCTTTATTATCAGCCGTTGCAACGTAAACGAACTTCCTGTCTTGATCTGTTGATATCGCTTTCTGATCAAGCAATATCACTTTTGCAGGGTCGGCACTGCCTATTTTAATACGTGCGAACAAACCCGGAATTAAGCTGTTATCTTTATTTTCAAATATCGCACGTGCGCGGATGGTACCGGTTGCTGGGTTCAACTGGTTGTCAAAGCCCTGTATCTTCCCTTCGTACGGAAAATCATTACCGCTAGCAAGACCAAGCAATACTTTAGATTTTTGGTCAGGAGTCGTAACGCGCAAATATGTATTCTCATCTACTTCGAAGGAGGCATATATAGGCGACGCAGAAACAAGAGTTGTTAAAACTGTCTGGCCTTCTGCAACTATGTTACCCGGGGTAACTTCTGCCCTACCCACTTTACCTGATATCGGCGCACGAACTTTTGTGTAACCAAGGCTAAGTTCAGCAAGCCGAACTTCAGCGCGCGTAGATTTGACATTCGCAACACTAACTCTGGCATTTGCTTTGCGCTGGTCATATTCCTGTTTAGAAATGGCTTTTGCAGCATAAAGTTTTTCTGCGCGGGCAAGTTCGGTTTCAGCAAGTGCATTTTGTGATGATGCACTTGCGCTTGCGCCTTCGGCACGTTTAAGCTGCGCGATAATGGGATCCTGATCTACAGTGAAAAGCACATCGCCTTTTTTAACTATGTCACCGTCTTTGAAGTGAACTTTTTCCACCATTCCCGAAATACGCGGGCGTACTTCTATATTATCTACAGCTTCAAGCCTGCCTGAAAATTCATTCCACAGCGTAACGCTTTCTTCTTTCATTACTGCAACATCAACTTGCGCGGGTGGCATCTGCCCCATCATACCGGCTTGGTCTGCCCCACCTTTTCCGAAGAGTTGTTTATAGCCGAAATAAACTGCTGCTACTATTATTATAGC
>CAYVII010000104.1:0-2561 GCA_964451475.1 uncultured Rickettsiales bacterium | reverse complement strand
ATGATTATTTTTTTGATCTTCATGGGGAATACCTTAATAATTTGAATGCAAATATAGAGTCAAAATTGACATTATCAAGGTAAATTTATAAACTACCATACATAATTGAATATTTATCAGCCCTTGCCTAAAATAGCACAATGGCCAACAAAAACCCCAATATGTCAGAGCCTTACACAGACAAAAACCTGGCCTCATGGCCTAAAAATGCCGCCGAGGCGGTGGTAGTACAGAACATTTTAAGGCACAGGGTAAAGCTGCTAGATGACTTCGCAGATCCTGTAACCATAGCAGGTGTTGACTGCAGCTATGATATTAAAAGTAACCTGAGCTACGCATTTATAGTACTTATGAATATGACTGACATGAAGGTCCTTGCAACTGCACGCGCCGAGCTTCCAACAGAATTCCCCTATATCCCCGGCTTTCTTTCATTCCGTGAGATACCTGTAATTTTAAAAGCGCTGGAGCAACTGCCGCAAAAACCTGATATTTTTATGGTCGATGGTCAGGGAATTGCGCATCCGAGACGACTTGGCATTGCCGCGCATCTTGGAGTTAT
The DNA here is from genome assembly GCA_964451475.1 of uncultured Rickettsiales bacterium. GTDB lineage: Bacteria > Pseudomonadota > Alphaproteobacteria > Rickettsiales > 21-14-0-20-44-7 > CAYVII01. The sequence continues at coordinate 1,999 of CAYVII010000104.1, read as the reverse complement.
TACAGACACGCCTGCAATCGGCGTTGCAAAATCCCGCCTGTGCGGCACATATCAGGAACCGGACAATATAAAAGGCGCGATGAAACCTTTAATGGATAAAGGTGAGCAAATAGGTATAGTTATGCGCAGCAAAGATAATGTTAAACCGCTTTTTGTTTCTGCCGGGCACCGTATAAGCCATAAAAAAGCCGCCGATATAACAATCAGCTGCCTTAGCAATTACCGTCTGCCGGAACCTACCAGAATTGCCGACAAAATCTCTAAGCAGAAAAACAACATAGCTATTTTAATTTAGTAATTTAACTGTATCTTCTCACACTATGTTATTCACCGAGATACTTATCATTGCACTTCTGCTTTTGCTGAACGCATTCTTTGCGCTTTCTGAAATGGCAATGGTTTCATCCAGCAAACCGCTACTTAAGCAAAAAGCTTCTGCGGGCAGCAAACGCGCGGCTCTTGCCATTGAGCTGGTTGAAGAACCGGGAAAACTTCTTTCAACCGTTCAGGTTGGTATTACACTTGTTGGTATTTTGGCAGGTGCATATGGCGGCGCTACTATTGCCGAGCAACTTGCACCGGGATTTAATGAAATTGAATATATAAACCCGCGTGGTGAAACAATTGCATTCGTGCTGGTTGTTACCATCATTACATATTTTTCAGTGATCATCGGCGAGCTAATTCCAAAACAGATCGCGCTTAGTCACCCTGAAAGTATTGCAATGTTTGTTGCAAGACCAATGTACCTGCTTTCTGTATTATGTTCACCTATTGTAAAAATACTGGATCTTTCTGCAAATATATTAATGCGTACATTCGGCATATTCATTGATACTGAACCGCAAATAACCGAGGCTGAAGTTAAAGCGGTAATTGCAGAAGGTGCTGAACAAGGTGCAATTGAACGCACTGAACATGAAATGTTACAACGCATCATCCGCCTTGGCGACAAAGATGTTAAATCTATTATGACACACAGGCTGGATGTTGCTTTCATTGACATAAATTCAAGTGAAGAGGATATCCGCGCGAAAGTACATGAAGTTGGCCATTCACGTTATCCGGTAATTGATAAGAATAACGACAAGGTAATTGGTATCATTCAGGCAAAAGACCTGCTGGATGGCGTGCTTTATAATAAACATCTGAATATTGCCGAATATGTAAAAGACGCACCAGTTGTACCTTCACGTACATCATGCCTCACGCTTCTTGAAACTTTCAAAAGCGGTAATGTTCATATGGTGGTGGTGATTGATGACCACGGAGCAACTGAAGGTATTGTGACTATTGCAGACTTTATGGAAGCTATAGTTGGCATCTTGCCGTCAAATTACGATGAAGGTGAACACGCGCAAATAATTCAGCGTGCAGACGGTTCATGGCTGGTTGACGGCAAGATACCGGTTGATGAACTTGTGCTTACGCAAGGGCTTGAGAATATCCAGCTGGATAATAATTACGATACGCTTGCAGGCCTGCTGCTGTTCAACCTTAACCGCACGCCGCATGAAGGTGATATTGTAGAGATATTCGGCTACCGCTTTGAAGTGATGGATATGGACGGCAAACGCGTTGATAAAGTGCTTATCACCAAGTATATAGATATCTCGGAAGGCATTTGATTTTGACTCTGACTCGCAATCACATCCGAAAGAAATTTTATTTCTAATCGTATTGACGGTTGCGCAGTTTTGCGCAACAATATTTCCATAACAATGGAGCAACAAATGAAAAAACTTACTGCATTATTCGTGGCAATCTTATTCTCGGCAAATGCTGCACAGGCAATTGAGGCCGGCAAAGCAGCGCCGGACTTTAAAACAACAGATATCAACGGCAATGCGCAATCTATTAGCCAGTACAAAGGTAAAGTAGTTGTACTTGAATGGACAAACCCCGGTTGCCCTTACGTTAAAAAATTCTATGAACCGGGCAAAATGCAGTTGGTTTATCATCAATCGCGCCAAAATATGCAACTTTACCTTCTTTATCT
>CAYVII010000103.1:0-5694 GCA_964451475.1 uncultured Rickettsiales bacterium | reverse complement strand
TGCGCATTTCATGTTGGCAAAAGGCGCAGACACAGCCAATTATGCCCGCTATATCTGGCTGACCAACCCGCCGCTTGAAGTAATAAAATTATTGCCTGAGAAAATATTCAACCTGATGAACGGCAGATATATGCTTGGGCTTTTGCTGCCGCTTTTATTACTGCCGCTTGGGGCAATAATTTTGCTGCTGCCTATTGCGCCTGATATTGCCATCACCTTACTTTCCGATAGCCCGCACCAGAAATTATATATCTATTATTATTCTGCACCGCTTATGCCTGCGCTGATAATTGCGGCGGCAATCACTCTGAACAAAATAAAGCTGCGCCGTAATGTTGCTGTACTTATGTTGCTGGCAAACCTGATTGTTGCGGTAATGGTTTTGAAAACTCCCGTTGGCAAGCTTGGTTATTTTACCGACGGCGGTATGGACTGGAGCTATGGGGTACAGTTTAAAGAGGCGTTGCAGAATATACCTGAAGATAAATGGCTGCTGGTTGAGGAATTCAGCGCCGTGCCGGCAAGCGCGCGCCGCCTGATATCAACCATTGAGCCGGAAACATTAAAAAAGGCAGACTATACGCTAATTAGGATTAGCCCTTACAAATTCACGCCATTCAATAATTTTGCCGACGACGCACATTTGATTCTGGCAAAGCATTTGTTGAAACAGGATGACTGGGGACTGGCTTACTGGAAATACCCTTACGCAGTATTCAAACGAAATGCTACAGACAACGCAAGCAGATATGAGCTTGAAGAAATATTAAAAAGATACTCAGATTATATTATACAAAGCAACTAGGCTGCGCGGAGCATTGTCTGGTTGCGTATTATCATTTCGATCTTTGTGTGCATGTAAACCTTAAGTGCAGTATCTGCCATGGTCTTTTTCATTTTAGTCACAAAGTCATTTAGAAGAATGATAACTTTTTTAAGGTTCTCGCGACCGTTCGAGAACAGGTTGCCAAGTACCGAAAGAAGGTTCTCAACAGCGTCTATCGCGTCATAAAAAATGCCCTCGATCTCTGCAAGATCAAAAGGCACACGCGGGAAAATCTTATTGATGTTCGTAGTCTCTTTGTCAGAGAAGCTAAGTTCCGAGTTAGCTTTGATGAAATCAATAGCTTTGTCGTCACCCGAAATTGTATCCATTGTAGTAGCAAGTGCAGTAATAGCATTTGCCTGAGCGATATATTCGCCACCCAGTGAATGCAGATAGCGATGTGACTCCGTCAGGGGAATTATTACAGAATTCCTGAAATGGGCAGTCTCACGCGCTAGAACAAGGTTCTTGTTGCTTGGCATATTTGTATCCGGGCTACTTGGCTTTATCATTAACAGTGGTTAATTAGTTACATCTTGTGGGCGAGTCTTATCTCATATCTATTACCAAAAATCAAGGTTTTTGTTACAGATATATGACATTACCTACCTATGTAGTAGTCTTTTAGGAGAAATACAAGGAAAATTTGCGACTAATTCGCAAGTAACTTATCCAGCTCGTCTTTTATAAATAAATACAGGTCTTTACCTACTTCTGTATTGCGTCTTTTGGGCTGCCATTTGCCTTCAATATATTCAAAATAGCCTGCGCCGCTGGTAGGTGAGGACACCCATATCTGGCGGCTGGGAGTATGCTTGTTTATTACGAACTGACGGCGGTTCGGCATTGTCAGCGTAAGCACGCCCGACTCCAACTCAACTTCAATATCAGAGCTCTCCTCTAGCATTTCTGCAAGCTCCAGAAGTTTTGCGAGCTCTTTATCGGCCATAGTGTGATAAAAACTTTCTTCCATATGGAACATTAATATATAAGTTACCAAAAAAGGAAAACGGCAAATTTGCCGCAGTGAAGAATTATACATGGCAGACAGGATAGAACCACCATTTAGAAGCAGCGGCGGAAGTTCAGGAAATTCAGGCGGCGGCTATGACGGCGATGATTTTGACGATGACAGGCCGCGCCGCAAACCCAAAGTAAAAAAACAAAAACCGCCGAAAAGAAAAAGATCTGGCGGTGGCGGCGGCCGTGAAACTAAATGGAAACGCAGACGCCGCATAATTGCCAACATCATAGCTCTTGCGGCAGTTGGCATGATACTGGCATTTTTTGTAATGGTTTATTACGCCTATGATCTGCCTGACGTTGATAAACTTGATGAAGACAAAGAAAAACCAAGCATCACGATATTAGATTCCGGCGGGCAGTTTTTAGCAAGTTACGGTGACGTTTATACTGAATATGTGAAATATAAGGATATCCCGAAATCACTTATTGATGCGGTTATTGCAACCGAAGATCGCCGCTTTTTTGACCACTGGGGTGTTGACCTTCGTGGCCTTATGCGTGCGGTGTTTGTAAATATTGCGCGTGGACGTTTAGCGCAGGGCGGTAGTACGGTTACGCAGCAGCTTGCGAAGAACGTATTTTTAAAACCTGACCGCAACCTGAAGCGTAAGATACAAGAGGCCATGCTGGCTGTGTGGATAGAACGCCGCTATTCCAAAGAACAGATAATGGAAATGTATTTGAACCGCGTTTATCTGGGCGGCGGTGTTTACGGTATTGATGCGGCTTCACGCAAATATTTCAATAAACCGGCAAAGCGCATGAACCTGTTTGAATCAGCAATGATCGCCGGTATGCTTAAGGCCCCTACCTCATATTCACCGCAAAATAACCTGAAAGCATCTGTCGCGCGTACCGAGCAGGTGCTTATAAACATGGTGGACGACGAAAAGATAACGCAAAAGCAAATGAACAAGGCTTACCGTCAGGGCGCAACCATCAAGTTCAGCCAGCCACGCGATTCAGATAAATATTTCACTGATTATGTGGTTGACCTGATACCTGAATTTATTGGCAAAACACCTGAGAAGATAATAGTAAAAACCACGCTTAAGCCCGAGTACCAGAAACTTGCAGAAGATGCTATTGCCAAGAATATGCTTGAATATGGCGATAATATGCATGCATCGCAGGCTGCGCTTGTTTCAATGAGCCCTAACGGCGCTATACGCGCCCTTATCGGCGGGGTTGATTATTCAATGAGCCAGTTCAACCGCGCGGTACAGGCAAAACGCCAGCCCGGTTCATCATTCAAACTATTTGTTTATCTTGCCGCCTTGCAAAACGGCATGGCACCTGAAAGCATTGTTGAAGATGCACCTATAAAAATCGGCAAATGGACACCTTCAAACTTTGATAACCAGTATCATGGACTTGTTAGTCTGCGTGAGGCATTCACGCGCTCCCTTAACGCAGCAACCGTGAATATTGCGGAGATAACGGGCCGCGACAACGTACTGCGCACGGCAAAACGCCTTGGTATAAAATCACCGCTGGCATCTACCCCCAGCGTTTCACTTGGTGCAAGCGAGGTAACGCTGGTTGAGATGACGGGCGCATATGCGGTAATGGCAAACCATGGTGTTTATGCCGAACCTTATGCAATTGAACTTATCAAAACCCCTAAAGGTCAGGTGCTGTACGAACATTATAATTCTGCCCTGCAAGCGGTTGATGATTATGCGGTTGGCCAGATGAATGATATGCTGGTAAGCGTTGTTAATTACGGCACGGGCCGTGCGGCAAGCATAGGCCGCCCTGCTGGCGGCAAGACCGGCACCAGCCAAGATTACCGCGATGCATGGTTCATTGGCTTTACCCCGCAAGTTGTTACTGGCGTGTGGGTTGGCAATGACGACAACACCGCCATGAAAAAAGTAACAGGCGGCTCAATACCTGCACGCATCTGGAAAGATTACATGGAAGGCGCAATGAGCGGGCTGCCGGTTGAATCTATACCGACCAGCGGTGGTTTTTACGGCGACGAATCCGGATCTTCAGAAGAAGGCGCGCCACAGCATAATGGAGGCGGCAATCAGGGAGGCGGCTTCTGGGATGACCTTGTTGACGGCATCAGCAATATTGAAATCAAGCCAGCAGGCGACAGCTTCAGGAAAGAGGAAACTTACTAAATGAAAAAATTAAATACGCAGGATTTTGTTCAGAGCCTTATTGAAAAAGCAAAAAAACAGGGAGCAACCGCATCTGACGTAGTTCTATCGGAAGGACGCGAAATATCTGCTTCTATGCATGGCGGCAAACTTGACACTATTGAGCAAAGTGAAAATTCGGGCTTTGGGCTGCGCGTTTTTGTCGGCAACCAATCTGCCATAATCTCATCATCAAAATTCGGCGATGCAGATGAGCTGGTTGAACGCGCCGTTAACATGGCAAAACAGGCACCGGCCGATGAATTTTCGGGCCTTGCAGGCAAAGAACTTCTAGCAACGGATTTTACCGCGCTGGATGTTTATGATGATAAAGAACCTGAGCCCGAGCGTCTTGTAGAACTTGCAACCGAGGCAGAAACAATTGCACTCAGCCAGCCGGGAATTACAAATTCTGACGGTGCAGACAGCGGATACGGGAGCTATGTAACCACGCTTGCAACATCTACGGGCTTTTATCATACCCATAACTCAACCCGCTTTTCACTTTCCGTAAGCGTACTTGCAGGTAATAATACAGACATGGAGCGCGATTATGATTTTTCATCAACGCGCCATTTTTCCGATCTTAAAAAGCCCGCAGAAATCGCATGCAATGCAGCCGCGCGCGCAGTAAAGCGCCTTAACCCGCGTAAAGTAAAAAGCGGTGTTTACCCTATTGTGTTCGAGCCGCGCATTAGCAATGATATTGTTTCCGACCTGGCTACCGGTATAAACGGCGCCAGCGTTGCACGCGGCACCAGCTTTTTAAAAAGCAAAATGGGCGAACAGATATTTTCAAAAAATATAAATATTTATGATGACCCACACATCAAACGCGGCCTTGCATCAAAACCTTTTGATGCTGAAGGCGTGAAGAATGACAAGATCCATATTATTAAAGACGGCGTATTGCAAAGCTGGTTCCTTGACGTACGCTCTGCAACCCAGCTGAAACTTACAACTAACGGCCGCGCGGCGCGCGGCGCAGGCAGCCCGCCAAGCCCTTCATGTACAAACTTGTACATGGCGGCAGGCAAGGTTAGCCCTGAAGATCTTATTGCCGATATCAAACAGGGTTTCTTTGTTACCGAAACATCGGGCATGGGCGTTAATTACACAAACGGTGATTACTCGGTTGGCGCAAGCGGCTTCTGGATAGAAAACGGGGAAATAACCTATCCTGTTAACGAGGTAACACTTGCAGGAAACCTACTTAATATGTTCAAAGACGTACAGGCAGCCAACGACCTTACCTTCAATTATTCAATAAATTCCCCAACGCTGCTGTTATCGGGAATGACTGTTGCGGGCTTATAATTTTCTTGTTAGTCTGAACCTATGCTAAGGTTCGGGAAACTACATAGAAAATCACCTCACGTTAATATGATACCTGTCATAAACGTGATATTCCTGCTGCTTATTTATTTTCTGATACAGGGTAATTTTCAACAGGTTGATGCCGTGCCTGTCACGGTTCCCGTATCCCAGAGCGGAAAAACACTGGTTGCCGACCCTGTGCAGATCCTTATTAGCAAAGACGTGATCATGATGGGGACCACAAAAGTTGAAGAACATGAATTGTTTGACATTGTTTCAGGACTTGTACACGAAAACCCTGAAAAACAGATATTACTTAAAGCAGATGCAAATCTGGACTCCACAAAATTCATAGCTATTTTAAAAACAATCAAA
>CAYVII010000102.1:0-5737 GCA_964451475.1 uncultured Rickettsiales bacterium | reverse complement strand
TGCAACGCTGCAAAGATATGGGAAAGCCGCTGGAAATTAGCGTAATGCCGCCGGCAGAACCGCGTATAGCATCTAATATTGTTTATATAGATACAGCATTAGCAGATGAAAATATTTCATACACACATACAGCGGACATTATGGATATGTTTCTGCGAACAGAGTTGGTCTACATTGAAGGAACGGTTGGGGATCATTCAGGTCTTCCTATGTCGCTGGAAAGGGTTTCGCATCAGACAGGTTCGGCAACTATCTTCAGGTTAGATGATGGTTTAGAAAAAAAAGTCGGCACCACTATAAAGACAGTAAAAGATAAAGATCTGCTTCTACTTACGGTTGCAAGTAACTCCGGCTCAAGGTTTCACCATAGCCATGTTGGTTCGTTTATTGCCGAATGTTTTAAATATTGCGGCGTTGTTGAAGGCAAGTCAGATCTTATATCATGGAAAAATAGCTTTCAGGCACGTATGCATGGTATTGGCCGCAAAGAAGAAATGCATGAAGCAACCGTATATCTTCAATTTTTAAATAACTGGTTTGCTAAAAATAAAGATGTGATTTCTTTAACTTTGCAAAGGCTGAATTTCCTGGAAAGGAACTCTGAAGAAAGCCCGTTCCGCAATATTAGCTGGAGCATAGAAGATATGGTGGATACAGCCAGTGTAAGCCTTGTTGTTAATTTGCAAAGCAGTGCCATTGCGGCAAGTATACTTAAGGTGAACGCGCGTGATTGCATAAACTGTACGCAAACAAGCAAAAGCGAAGATGGCAACGAGTATCAGGCCGTAATAACAGGTCGTGCCGGAATGGAAAAATTTCTTTCCGTTACAAGCGGAATGGTGCGTAACATAAAGATCAGGCAACTTGATGCAGAGGCCGGAGAGTCACGCACAAGTAACACAAAACTGTTCCGCTAGTTCCCTTCGATATCGCGGTGACGCACAATTGGCTTATAACCCTTACCCTGCAACACTTTTGCCACTTCTTCGGTAATGAAAACGCTACGGTGTTTACCGCCGGTGCAGCCAAATGCGATTGTCAGGTAAGCCTTGCCTTCTGCCTGATATGCCGGAAGTAATGGCAAAATAAGGTTTAACAGGTTTTTTAGGAAAGGTTCGTAATTGTCATCGTTCCTGATATACTCGCCAACTTGTTTGTTCTTGCCGTTCTTATCACGCAGGTTATCGATATAATGCGGGTTCTTTAAAAAACGTGCGTCAAACACAAGGTCAGCCTCACGCGGTAAACCTTTTTTGTATGAGAAAGATGAAAGCGTGATTGTTAGCGGATCTTTTTCAGGTGAGAAATGACCACGCATCCAGTTGCGCAGATCTGTCTGGCTGAAAGTTGATGTATCAAGAACATGGTCGGCATGGCCGCGTAGTTTTTCGATCACTGTTTTTTCATGGCGTATACCGTCTGCCACCGGCCTGTCTTTTGCCATTGGGTGTTTGCGTCGAGTTTCAGAAAAGCGGCGCTGCAGCACGTCTGTATCGGCATCTAAAAAGAGCAGGGTGCAGTCAAGCCCCTTGATTGACTTTAAAAATTTCTCTGCTGTAAAGCCAGGGTTTCTGGCATCCACACCAATAGCCAGCATCCCGTCTTTAGGGTATGTGTCTATCAAAACATTGAGTATTGCTAGGGGGATGTTATCTATTGCGTCGTAGCCCAGATCCTCTAAGGCTTTGAGGGCTATGGATTTCCCGGCGCCGGAACTTCCGGTAACTAGGATAATATTATTAAATTTTTTAATCATTACATGTTATAATCAGTCAGGAGAGGAATTATGTCCAGAGGATTTTTTGGTAGCGGTGGTTTAGGTAAGGGGCGCAACCCGTTTGCCCCTAAAGGCAAAGATATGTCGGCTCAGTTCAGCCGTAAACGTAAAAGATCACTGCAGGAGATGGTGGAGTCCAAAAACACGCACGCGGTAAGAAGCCATAAAGAGATGCTAAGTGACCTGCTAGATGCCCGCATGATGAATCCCGGCAAATCCGGCATGAGCTTTAAACTGCCGGGTACAGGTGACGGAGACGACAGCGGTGGCCGTTCAAAAGGTTATCTTGCTGCAATGAAGGTTGCACAGGAAAAGCGCATGAAGGCTAAAGCCAAGCGTAATGATAACAAGGTTAAGGTTGTGCCGAAAGCGTTCGGCGGTGAGTTTGGCGGTAAAATAGATGCCAATGGTAAAATAACCAACGGTAAAGGTCAGGTTGTTGCCACTGTAAATCTTGAAACAGGCATAATCAAAGACAACATGGGCATGAAGGTAGGAAAATATAAGCCGTTTGCTTTCGGTATGGATAACAAGATAGAAAAAATAATATCCAAGGTCAGCAGCAAACCGGGCTACGGTTCAGGCAAAAGCGGCAACCCGTTCTCAGGCTGATTATATACGGCTGATTAAATAATTTGCGGCTTACGAGTCTCTGCCGTCATCGCTTTCGATGATGTCGTCATTCTCTTCTTCAAGTTCCACAAGAAGGCGGTCTGAATCTTCTTCAAGCTCTTCAATTGTGTTCTCTTCATCTTCCAGCTCAATTTCATCATCCGGCAGAACATCTTCATCAGCGTCTGTGTCTTCATCTTCCAGAAGTTCAATTTCATCGCCCAGTTCAACATCGTCTTCAAGGATCTCTTCCTCTACTGCTTTTTTGCGGCCGCGCTTAGGCTTTGTGAAGTCTTCAACTTCAAACTTCTTGTTGCATTTAGGGCAGATTATAGGATTTTTCTCCAGGTCGTAAAATTTCGCCCCGCAAGAAAGGCAAGTGCGTTTAAGTCCTAATCCCATATATCCTCCGTCTGTAATCTAAATTAAGCAATTTTAGGCTGATTACGGTTATTTTATAATTATGTAAAGTAAAAATTTTATTACTGGCTAATGGCGTAATGTTTATGTATTAGAAAGGCATGGCGGTTTATACAAAACTTACTCACGAGGAAATAGCGCAATTCATTGCAAATTACGGCATTGGTGCGCTGGAAAGCTTTGTGCCTATTGAGAAAGGTATAGAGAACTCAAACTACCTTATTACCGCGGGTGGCGGCCGCTATATATTCACTATCTTTGAGAACAGGGTTGAAAACGCCGATCTGCCGTTTTTTATACGCCTCACAGACCATTTGCAAAGCAAAGGCATAAGGTGTCCTGCAACCTTGCCGGACAGGTCAGGCAACCAGCTAAATGAAGTTAAGGGCAAGAAAGCGGCTATTATCAGCTTCCTTGAAGGCAGCGACGTTGAGCGTATAGAAGATTTTCACTTTACTGGCCTTGGCGATATTGTTGCGCGTATGCATTTGGCGGTTACAGATTTCCGTGAAAGCCGCAAGAACGCCTTCGCCCTTTCAAAATGGGTGGATCTGCTTTCTAAAGTGGCAGAAAGGGCAGATGAGCTAAAAGCCGGCCTGACAAGTCACATAGCGCGCGAGATTGAGTTTTTAGCGGCAAACTGGCCTTTTGGCCTGCCTGCAGGAGTTGTGCATACTGATCTTTTCCCTGATAATGTCTTTTTTAAAGACGGCAAGGTAAGCGGCGTAATAGATTTTTACTTCTCCAGCACTGATTATTTTGCATATGACATTGCTATCTGCCTGAACGCATGGGGCGCCGAAACCGATGCGAAACGCCAGAAACTATTCTTTGATGCTTATGAAAAGGTCCGTCCTGTAACGGCTGAAGAAAAAGCTGCAATGCCGGTATTAATGCGCGGTGCAGCTATCAGGTTCTTAATGACAAGGCTATATGATTGGTTTAACACGCCGGCAAATGCCCTGGTTAAAAAGAAAGACCCTATGGAATACTACAAGAAGCTGGAAGCTTTAAGCTAGCCAACAATCATTCCAGAGTTTTGGGTAGGGTTAAAATTCCCTGTGTAATTACCAACGCTTGTGCCGTAAGGCTTACCGTCATCATGCATTCTAAGGTTGGAAACAAGGTTTGCCACTTCTGCAACATCAGGGAATGAAAGAGAGCTGGCAGCCGAAAGCTCTTTAATGGCCTGCTGTCTGGCGTTATCGCCTTCTGTTAATATTCCGTGTGCCATCTTGGCTATCCCTATTATTATCCCAATTAACAGTATAGGGCTGAATTATTAAAAATTTCCTACAAAAAACTAAACTGAAGGTTAATAGGGTAATTAAATGCTTGAAATCGGCCTTTTTATGGGCAATTATGCCCCCATAGAAACCCCAACATTAAAAGTGGCTAAATGGCAAAATTCATTGATTATAATAAGGTTATTGATCAGGCAATGCGCGGAATAGTAAAAAAATGCCTGAAATATATTGAGACTCTGAACGGAAAACTGCCTGGCAACCACCATTTTTACATTACCTTCAGCCTTACACACCCTGATGTTGTTGTTTCGGATAAGCTTAAAAAAATGCACCATGACCAGATGACAATAGTCATCCAGCACCAGTTCTGGGACCTGCTTGTAGAAGATAAGAAATTCAGCGTTACGCTAAGCTTCAACAACGTGCGTGAAAAGCTAGAGATACCTTTTGACGCGGTTATATCATTTGCCGATCCTTCTGCGCGCTTTGGCCTTCAGTTCCAGTCGGAAGAAGATCTGATAGTGCCAGATGATGACTTGGATGGCTCACTTGAGGATGAGATCATTAAAAGCCTGCTTGATATTGAAGAAAGTGCAAATTCTGACGGTGACTCAAATGAAAAGAAGTCAAAGAAAGATAAAAAGAAAGATAGCGGCTCAAAAGTTATCTCTATCGATTCTTTCCGCAAAAAGTAAAACATGACAACCAAAACTGCCAGCGCTGAAATTGCCGAATCTTCAGTGAGAGATTACTTTTCTCTGCTGAAACCCCGCGTTATGTCGCTTGTGGTTTTTACCGGACTTGTTGGTATGGTAATGGCTCCGGGTCATCTGCACCCGTTCCTTGCTTTTGTTACTATACTTAGCATAGCACTTGGCAGCGGCGCTTCAGGCGCAATCAATATGTGGTTTGACCGCGATATTGATAAAGTAATGAACCGCACCAAGAAACGCCCGATACCTGATGGCCGTGTTAATGCGGCAGAAGCTTTGGGTTTTGGCATTGTAATGGCTGTGGCTTCAGTGGTTCTGCTTACAGTTACGGCAAACGTGGTTGCAGGGGCATTGCTGCTGGCTGCAATATTATTCTATGTATTCATTTACACTATCTGGCTAAAACGCCGCACCCCGCAAAATATTGTTATAGGAGGCGCGGCGGGTGCTTTCCCTCCAATGATAGGCTGGGCGGCAGTAACAGGTGATGTAACGCTTTTTCCGGTGATTTTATTCATGATAATTTTCATCTGGACGCCGCCGCATTTCTGGGCGCTGTCACTGCTAATAAAAGATGATTACAAAAATGCCCGCGTGCCAATGCTGCCTGTAACCAGCGGAGTTACCATTACAAGAACCAAAATACTCGTTTATACGCTTATTATGGCTGCAGTAACTCTTACGCCGTATCTTATGGGTTTTAGCGGTCTGCTGTATTTTTATGTAGCGGTTGCACTGAATGCGGTATTCATTTTCTATTCTGTACGCGTACAGACGGATGAAACTAAAAAATCTGCCCGCAATACTTTCCTGTTCTCTATATTTTACCTGTTCGCACTATTCCTGACCCTTGTTGTTGATAAAATGGTATAGGCATGGGTAAGCTGCTTTACGATATTAAGGATGACAGCCTTAAATACTGGCCCATGCAGGATGATGAGCTGGGTGACAGAAATGATTTTGAATTT
>CAYVII010000101.1:0-5789 GCA_964451475.1 uncultured Rickettsiales bacterium | reverse complement strand
AGCCGACAAGCAATATTTTCATTACTTTTTCGCAGTTTTGCGTTTTACAGCAGGCGCGTGACCTGGTGTTTGCCACTATAAAAGGCAGCGCTAATATGGCAGAGGCTTCTGAGCTTGAACTTTCACAGCTTATAAGCAATGTGGCCAGCAAGGGCGGTACTACCGAGGCAGCGCTTAAGGTATTTAAGAAGAAAAACTTTAAGAAAACAATAGCCGAAGCAGCCGGGGCGGCAAAAAAGCGTTCAGTGCAACTATCTGGAAAATAATAATAAATCGCTGTTTATGCTGCGTTGCACAAAAACGCATTGACTTCTTGTGTGCAGTGCAATATATTTTTAGGGCTAAAACCCAAAACAGGAGTCTATTATGTTTGACGCAGCAAAACAATATCAAGAATACGCAAAAGAATATCAAAGATTTTTCTCAACTTCAGGTGCTCCGGCAGCCAATGTTGAAAAATTCAGCCAGCTTAACCAGGAACTAGCATCTGCATATGCAAACGCTAACAAGATCGTGGTTGATGCAGCTCAACGCTTTGCAAAAGTTCAATCTGATTTCATTCAGGAACAAGCTCAGAAAGCGGCAAATGCTGCTACTAAAGCGGTTTCTGCTAAAACGCCTGAAGAAAGTGTGGAAAGCCAGACTAAATTTGCCCAGGAAGCTTTTGATGCAAACGTTCAAAACCTGCAGGCCGCTGCTAAAACAGCTTCTGAAGCTGCAGTTAAGATCTTTGACGTTATCAACAAGCAAACTGTTGAATACCTAAGCGAGATCTCGAAGATCGCCGGTCAGAGCAACTAATTTACCTGAGTTAGTAACTATTTAAAGGCGGCTGTTAATTACAGCCGCTTTTTTATTGTCAGAAGTCTGATTTATACAGGCAGTTTTATTACTACTTTAAGGCCGCCAAGGCTTGAGTCCTCAAGATGTACAGTGCCGCCATGCGAGTTCACGATATCGCGAACTACAGACAAACCAAGGCCTATGCCGCCTGTCTCGGTATTGCGTGAGTCTTCAATGCGGTAGAAAGGCTTGAAAACCTCCTCACGTTTTGAAGGGGCGATGCCTATGCCGTTATCTTCAAATTCAATAATGGCATATTCAGAGCTTTTGTAGGCTTTGACCCTTACTTTGCTGCTGAACTTCAATGCGTTCTCAAGGATATTTTTGAATACGCGGGTGATAGCGTTAGGGCGCATATAGGCTATTATGCGTTCGGCATTAAGCTCAATATCCTTTCCTTTATAGCGTGAGATTATCTCTTCAAGTACCAGCGCATAGTCTTTTTGCGCAGGAGCTTCTCCTTCATCGCCACGGGCAAATTCAATATAGCTGTTTATCATATGTTCAAGCTCGCCAAGGTCTTTTTCCATCTCATGCGCGAATTCTGATTTATCTTTATGCAGCGCAAGTTCAAGTTTCATGCGGGTTACGGGGGTGCGCAGGTCATGGCTTATGCCTGCCAGCATCTCGGTACGCTGTTTAATAAAGCGAGTAAGGCGCTGGTGCATGTTTACAAAGGCTTTGAATGCTTGCCTTACCTCATAAGCGCCTTCGGGTTTATAGGCGTGGCTGATATCGTTGCCGCGGCCAAAATTATCGGCAAGGCGGGCAAGGCGCACTATCGGGCGTATCTGGTTCTTCAGGAATAATATTGAAATTATCAGAAGCAAGGCGGTTGTGCCTGTCATCCATAGGATAAATATATAGCTGGTAGAATTCACAAGACGCTTATATTGCGTGTCTATTACCAGTGCATCCGAGCCGATATAAACTATAGTGGTTATAACTTTCTCGCCGTCACTATAAACGGCGAACGGGTCTTTCAGGCGGCTGCGCAACTGGATATCGTACGGTTTGATATTAATCTTTTTAAGACTCCTGATATGGTCTTCAGTTTGCCGGAGGCTCATAAGTTTTGGACTGAAAGCAAATAAAGTTACGGCGCGGTTAAGGTATTTTTGCTGGTCTTCGGGCGTTTCTGCGCTTTTTACATAGTCAGTAACTGTGGCAACCTCGGCTGCCAGTGAAAGTGTTAGCTGGCGTGAAACATGGTCCATGTGACGCTCATAGAACATATAAATAGATACTGCCTGCGCAAGGATAGTAGGTAATATAAGAATTAGAAGGATGCGCCAAAGCAGTGACTTTGGAGCGCATTTCTTGAAGTATCTAAGCGGTGTTCTCATGGAGTTTCAGGATAATCAATAACGTATAAAAAACAAGGCGCACATTCCAAAAGGACAAGTGCGCCTGTTTATTTGTCAGTGTCTAGCTAACAATATATTATTAACTACTTACTGATTGTGCTGAACATCACCGCTTACAGTAGTAGTGTTTTCAACGGTTTTGCCGTTAACAACTTTTTTTACTGTTTTATGAGTCTGGCCCTGTTTTGTTTCAACTACTTCTTTAGTTGTAGTTTTTTCCTTGTTCATAAGGCCTTTAGGGTCTGTTGACTCTTCTGTTGCAAGAGTTTTCTTAACGTTGCCGTCATTATCAACATCAACTTTTGCATCTACCTTAGTTACTGATTTTGTGCCCGCGGCATCTTTGGTAACTTTAGAATATTTTTCTTTGATATTGCCGTCAGCGTCTGTTTTTACAGAGTGTTTTGCTTCGATAGAAGTTGACTCGGTTGCAAGAGCAGGTGAAGCTGCCGCAAGTACTGTTGTAACTGCTGCAATTGCTAGAAAAGATTTCATAATAATTCTCCTTTGTTTGTATTTCCGCCTGTTTGTTGGCTTGTATATAATTATTGCCCACAAAAAATAAGCCCTCCATTTGTGAATGAAGGGCTTATTATAAAGAGCTTATAAAGCTGTTTAAGCGGCTTTTTTCTTGTCGGCCTTGCTGCTAAGCGCGGCTTGGGCGGCTGCCAGACGTGCTATTGGAACACGGTATGGAGAGCAGCTTACGTAATCAAGGCCAACTTTTTGACAGAAATGGATAGATTGTGGATTGCCGCCATGCTCACCGCATATACCAAGTTTGATGTTCTTGCGTGTTTTGCGGCCGCGTTCGGCTGCTATTTCAATTAGCTCGCCAACGCCTTCCTGATCTAGTACTGCGAATGGGTCTTGTTCAACAATGCCTTTGCTTTTGTAGTCATCAATGAAGCTTGCGGAGTCATCACGGCTAATTCCAAGAGTTGTTTGCGTAAGGTCATTTGTACCGAAGCTAAAGAACTGCGCTATTTCAGCAATTTCACCTGCTTTAAGAGCCGCGCGGGGAAGCTCTATCATTGTACCAAGAAGATATTCAACGTTCGGAGCTACTTCTTTGTGGGCTTTTTCAACAACTGCCTGCATTGCGGCCAGTTCTTTTTTGCCCATAACAAGAGGTATCATGATCTCCGGCTTTGCGCCTGTTTCTTTTGCGGCTTCGAATATTGCACGGGCCTGCATTTCATAAATTTCAGGGTAAGTAACGCCAAGACGGCAGCCACGGTGACCAAGCATCGGATTGCTTTCTTTTAGTGCAGATGAGCGCTGGCGTACTTTATCTTCAGAAACACCTGCCGCAAAGGCCACTTCTTTGATCTCTTCATCAGAGTGAGGAAGGAATTCGTGCAGAGGAGGGTCAAGAAGACGGATAGTCACAGGGAAATCACCCATGATCTTGAAGATCTGAACGAAGTCTTCTTTTTGAATCGGCTCAAGTTTGGCCAGTGCATTGCGGCGACCCTCTTCAGAGTCGGCAAGGATCATCTGGCGCATTGAAATGATGCGGTCCTGATCAAAGAACATATGTTCAGTACGGCAAAGGCCAATGCCTTCCGCGCCGAATTTGCGTGCAGTAGATGCATCAAGCGGAGTTTCAGCGTTAGCGCGAACTTTTAGTGTGCGCACTTCGTCAGCCCATTCCATGATTTTGCCGAAGTCCCCTGAAAGATTTGGCTGGATAGTTGGAACTTTGCCAAGGATAACATCACCGTTTGAACCGTTTATAGTGATAAGGTCGCCCTGTTTAAGGGTGGTGCTTCCCACAACGCATGTTTTAGTTTTATAATCGATCTTAAGCTGGCCTGCGCCTGAAACGCATGGTTTGCCCATGCCGCGCGCAACTACTGCCGCGTGGCTAGTCATACCGCCGCGGGCTGTAAGGACGCCTTTTGCAACGTGCATGCCCGAGATGTCTTCAGGAGAAGTTTCGATACGGACAAGGATAACATCTTTGCCTTTTGCAGTCATATCTTCAGCTTCTTCCGCGCTGAATACTACTTCACCGCTTGCCGCCCCCGGAGATGCAGGAAGGCCTTTAGTCAGAACTTTTTTCTCTGCTTTAGGGTCAAGGCTTGGGTGTAGAAGCTGGTCAAGAGCCGCAGGGTCAATACGTTTTAGGGCTTCTTCCTTAGTGATAAGTTTTTCGTTCACCATTTCTACGGCAATACGAACTGCCGCGCCAGCTGTGCGTTTGCCAGAACGTGTCTGAAGCATCCACAGTTTAGCGTTCTGAACCGTGAACTCGATATCCTGCATATCGCGGTAATGTTTTTCAAGCTTATCAAAAACTGCTGCAAGCTGCTTGTAAACATCGGGCATAGTTTCTTCCATTGAAGGAAGATCCGATTTTGCCTCTTCGCGCTCTTTTTTAGTAAGAGGCTGCGGGGTGCGGATGCCCGCAACAACGTCTTCGCCCTGCGCGTTGATAAGATATTCGCCGTAGTAAGCATTCTCACCGGTTGCAGGGTTACGTGTGAACGCAACGCCGGTAGCCGATGTATCGCCCATATTACCGAACACCATTGATTGTACGTTAACCGCTGTGCCCCATGAATCAGAGATGTCATTGATCTTGCGGTATGTGATTGCGCGTGCAGACATCCATGAGTCCATAACCGCGCCGATAGCGCCCCATAGCTGTTCTTTAACATCTGAAGGGAACGGTTTTTTAGTTTCTTCCTGAACTTTGTCTTTGAATCTGGTTACAAGGCCTTTCAGCTGATCAACTGTAAGCTCGGTATCAAGCTCAACGCCTGCATCTGCTTTAACCTCATCAATGATTTCTTCAAAGTTGTAGTGGTCAACGCCAAGAACAACGTCTGAGTACATTTGAACGAAACGGCGGTATGAGTCCCACGCAAAGCGGTCATTGCCTGATTTAGCGGCAAGGCCTTTAACAGTCTCATCGTTCAGGCCAAGGTTAAGGACGGTGTCCATCATACCCGGCATTGAAACGCGGGCGCCTGAGCGAACTGAAACAAGTAGAGGGTTGGCAGCGTCACCAAATTTTGTGCCGATGGTCTTTTCAATCTTTGAAATAGCTTCAAGTACCTGATCTTCAAGGCCGGCAGGATATTTACGACCATTATCATAAAATTCCGTGCAAACTTCAGTGGTTATGGTTAGGCCAGGGGGAACAGGAAGGCCAAGGCTGCACATTTCTGCCAGATTGGCGCCTTTGCCGCCTAGTAAGTCTTTCATAGTAACTTTGCCTTCAGCAGCACCATCGCCGAATGAATACACGTATTTTTTCATAGAAATTATTCCCACCTTGAATTCCGTATTAATTTTGCGGACGTTTTTAGGCCAAAGCCAATGAAAGTGCAAGCTAAAATTGGGGGTAGTTTACCTTATAAAATGGCTGGTTTTTTCCAGCCGGCCAATAATCTTTCCGCGCCAGTACCGATTGTCCAGGGTATTAAATGCAATTCTTGTTCCCCGTGCCACCTGTATCTCATCCTTTACCCTGTCAGAGGCCGGATCGGTAAACGGCCTGCAGGCTTCATCCAGAGGCAGTTTCAAGTGGTTGTTATGTCTATTGCGGTATGTTTCGTAGAAGCCTGC
>CAYVII010000100.1:0-5825 GCA_964451475.1 uncultured Rickettsiales bacterium | reverse complement strand
CGGTAACCCAACGGAGCAGGTATTGCACCCCGGCCTGTTATAAAGTCGTGGCAGATCCGGTTAAGCTCATTAGTGGTCACACCGGCCTTAACATACTGACCTATCATATCCAGCGTTTCAGCCGCAAGGCGGCCTGCCACACGCATTTTCTGGTAATCTTCGGGTTTGTGAATGGTTATACTCATAACTTGAAGCTTTTAAGCTGTTAGTGTAAAAAAACAACCCATAATCTATGGGAAACAAAACTTACACGGTAAAGATAGGCAATATCAGCATGGGCGGAGGCAACCCTGTTGTAGTGCAATCTATGACGAACACCGACACTGCCGATATTGAAAAAACAATAGCGCAGGTCAATGAACTTGCCCGCGCAGGCAGTGAGATAGTGCGTATTACCGTGAACAATGAAGACGCAGCAAAAGCTGTACCATTCATTGCAGAAAAAGTAAATGTGCCGCTGGTTGGCGATTTTCATTACAACGGTCACACGCTTTTAAATGACTACCCCGATATGGCGCGCGCTCTTGCAAAGTACCGCATCAACCCCGGCAATGTTGGTTTTGGTGAAAAGCATGACCCGCAATTCCGCCAGATGGTTGAATGTGCGATCAAATATGATAAACCGGTCCGCATTGGCGTGAACTGGGGAAGTTTGGATCAGGAAATGGCAACAAAGCTGATGGATGAAAATTCCAAAAGCGCAAACCCGAAACCTGCCGATGATGTTTTGAAAGAAGCGATGATATTATCTGCGCTTACATCCGCAAAAAAAGCGGAAGAAATAGGATTAGCCGCAGATAAAATAGTTATTTCCTGCAAAATATCACGCCCTTTAGACCTTGTTGACGTTTACCGCAATCTTTCAGCACGCTGTAATTATGCTCTGCATTTAGGTTTGACGGAAGCAGGTATGGGCATTAAGGGAATCGCTGCGACAACAGCAGCGCTTACACCATTACTGCTTGAAGGAATCGGTGATACTATCCGTGCGTCATTAACACCGATGCCAAATGAGTCACGCACACGCGAAGTTGAAACATGTCAGGAAATTTTACAATCACTTAATCTTCGCAGTTTTAATCCGCAGGTTTCTGCCTGCCCCGGATGCGGACGTACAACGAGCACATTTTTTCAGGAGCTTGCAGACAAGATCCAAACATATTTAAAAAGCCAGATGCCTGTGTGGAAAAACAAATATGATGGCGTTGAAAATTTAAAAGTTGCAGTGATGGGATGTATTGTAAACGGACCGGGTGAAAGTAAACATGCAGATATCGGTATCTCACTTCCCGGCACGGGCGAAAGCCCGGTTGCCCCGGTATTTATTGACGGACAAAAAGCAAAGACCCTTAGAGGCGATAATATTGCCGAAGAATTCCAGCTTCTGGTCACCCAGTATATAGACAACCGTTATAAGCTAAAAAACTGCGCTTAAACTCTTGTTCTTTCTGGCTTGCCATGCAAAAAAGACACATCGTGACCAGATTTCATAATTCCGAAACAATAAATGTTGATTTAGCTAACCTAAATACCAGAAAAAACATATATATAGTGGCATCGCTTTAATTTTGAGATAATTTTAGGCTTTAACCTATTATTAACTCAAACCATGTAGCCTTATCATAAACAAAGGAGAAAATATGAACAATCCCAACAACAAAAAAGGTTTTACGCTAGTAGAACTTTCTATCGTGCTGGTGATCATCGGTCTTTTGATCGGCGGTATCCTAGCAGCACAATCAATGATCGAGACCACAAAAATTCAGGCATTTACAAGACAGGTCGGCCAGTTTGACGCAGCAGTTGTTAACTTTGGTGATAAATTCGGCGGTCTTCCGGGCGATACAAGCGCATTCGCGGTTGTTGCAGGTGCTACACAAAATAACGGTATCGTAGAAGCGGCGGCAGCAGGCACTCTTACTTCTGAGGCGGCAGCTTTCTGGAACCACCTTACTCTTTCAGGTCTAAAACGTGAAGAAGGCTCGGGTAACTACGGCACAGCTGGTATAGCAGTTGGTACCGACTTCCCTCGCGCTAAGATCGGTTCTTCAGGTAATGGTGTACTAGCATTCGGTGAGGGTACTCCTTCAGTTCTTGCCAACCTTGCATCAGCAGCAAACATGTACATTGTTGCCGACTGCTCTGAAATGACAACGACTACCCTAGACTGCAAATCCGGCCTTTCTGGTTCTCAGGCTATTGCGATCGACGCTAAAATGGACGACGGCGTAGGTACAACAGGTAACGTAACAGGCTTTGACGGCGCTGACCTTGCAACATGGACAGCTCTTACAGACGGTACCGAAGCAGCTTACACTGCAGGTAATACTCAGGACGCAAACATCCTGGTGGTACGTATGGGCCTTGCAACAGGCGTACTGAAATAGCCTAAGCTAATTAAAAATCAGCCGCCCTTTGGAAACATCGGGCGGCTTTTTTTATAACTATTTACCGCCGACATAAAAATAGTGCCAAAAAAACACTATATCGTCCTATATGTTAACAACTTAACCTTCGCACGCCTCTTGTGCTTGTTATATAATAGTTATAAAATTATCCTATTGGAAAATAAGAAAGGAGAATACATGTCTAATTCTAAAAAATCCGGTTTTACGCTTGTTGAAGTATCTATTGTACTTGTAATAGTAGGTTTATTAATAGGCGGGATACTTGCAGCTATAAGTATTCGTGAAACAAGCAGGGTTCAGGCACAGGTAAGGCAGATTGGCCAGATAGATGCGTCTGTTATGGGCTTTGTTACTAAATACGGCAACCTTCCGGGTGACGCCACTTCTTTTGAAGTTGTAGCAGGCGGCACGCAGGATAACCTGATAATTGAAACATCGGCTGCCGACCAGTTTGATTCTGAAGCAGCAGCTGTATGGCCGCAACTTAGCGCTTCAGGCTTTAAGCGTGAAGAAGGCGGATCATATGTTACAGGCTTTGCTGTTGGCACTGCTTACCCTAAAGCTGTAATAGGATCTTCAGGTAACGGCATTCTTGCATACGGCAACGAAGACCCTGAAGCGCTTAATGTTGGCGCTATCGGCAACGTTTATATTATTGCTGACTGCTCTGAGATGATTGATGCCATGCTTGACTGCAAATCAGGCCTTTCGGGCAATCAGGTTATTTCAATTGACCAGAAAATGGATGACGGCGTTGGCACTAGCGGCAATGTGGCGGCAGTTGCACTTGCGGCAAACAGTGCTGACTGGGGTGACATGATAGACGGTACCGAAGCTAGCATTCCGGCGGGCAGTAACGAAGATGCGGCAATACTTGTTGTACGCATTGGCGCTACGCACGGTTCAGTTAAATAAGTAACCATATTCAAAGCCGCCGCGTAGCAATACCGGCGGCTTTTTTTATTGCCTGCTTTTCGTCTTACAGCTAACCCACAGTTACTTATTTATTTTTTATATAAAAAAATTTTTACTTTAACTCTTGAACTATTGCAAATTCCCGCCATATAAGTGGCAAAGGAATTATTATTTAAAAGGATAAATTATGAGCAAAGTCATTGGTATAGACTTAGGTACAACAAATTCTTGCATTGCTATCATGGAAGGCAAGAACCCTAAAGTTCTGGAAAACGCGGAAGGCCGCCGTACAACCCCTTCAATTGTTGCCTTCACAGATAGCAAAGAACGACTTGTAGGTGAGGCGGCAAAACGTCAGGCAGTTACAAACCCTGAAAACACGCTGTTTGCGATCAAACGCCTTATCGGCCGTAACCATAATGACCCTATGGTGACAAAAGATAAAGAGATCGTTCCGTACAAAATCGTGAAAGCTAAGAACGGCGATGCGTGGGTAGAATCTCGCGGCGAACAATATTCGCCTTCACAAATATCTGCTTTCATCCTACAGAAAATGAAAGAAACGGCTGAAAACTTCCTTGGTGAAAAAGTTGAGAAAGCAGTTATTACCGTTCCCGCATATTTCAACGACGCTCAGCGTCAGGCTACTAAAGACGCAGGTAAAATTGCCGGCCTTGAGGTTCTTCGTATTATCAACGAACCTACTGCAGCTGCGCTTGCTTACGGCCTTGATAAAGCGAATGAGAGCAAAACTATTGTTGTGTACGATCTTGGCGGCGGTACGTTTGACGTATCTGTCCTTGAGATCGCCGACGGCGTGTTTGAAGTTAAATCAACCAACGGTGATACATTCCTTGGCGGTGAAGACTTCGATATGCGCATACTTAACTTCCTTGTTGATACATTCAAAAAAGAAAGCGGTATTGACCTGAAGAATGACCCGCTTGCACTACAACGCCTGAAAGAAGCGGCAGAAAAAGCAAAGATCGAACTTTCTTCAGCGAATGAAACCGACATTAACCTTCCCTACATCACTGCTGACGCAACAGGACCTAAGCACCTTAACGTGAAAATGAACCGCGCTAAGCTTGAAAGCCTTGTTGAAGACCTTATCACTAAAACAATCGACCCTTGCAAAAAGGCTCTTTCTGACGCAGGCATTAAACCTAGCCAGATCGATGAAGTTGTTCTGGTTGGCGGTATGACGCGTATGCCAAAAGTAATTGAAGCAGTTAAAAACTTCTTTGGCAAAGAACCCCACCGCGGTGTTAACCCTGATGAAGTTGTGGCTATCGGCGCAGCAATTCAGGCAGCCGTACTTTCGGGCGATATCAAAGACGTACTACTTCTTGACGTTACCCCGCTTTCACTTGGTATTGAAACACTGGGCGGCGTGTTCACGCGTCTTATTGACCGTAACACAACTATCCCGACTAAAAAATCTCAGGTTTTCTCAACAGCTGATGATAACCAGTCGGCGGTAACTATCCGCGTTTCACAGGGTGAGCGTGAACTTGCAGCGCAAAATAAACTTCTTGGCCAGTTCAACCTTGAAGGCATTGCCCCTGCCCCGCGCGGTTTACCGCAAATTGAAGTTACTTTTGACATTGACGCGAACGGCATTGTTCACGTTTCTGCAAAAGATAAAGCAACAGGCAAAGAGCAAAAAATCGCTATTCAGGCTTCAGGCGGCCTAACCGATGAAGAAATTGAAAAGATGGTGAAAGATGCTGAAGCAAATGCCGCAGAAGACAAAAAACGCCGTGAGCAGATCGAAGCAAAAAACCAGGCTGACCAGCTTGTTTATTCTTCCGAGAAAGCACTTGCTGAACATGGTGATAAAGTTGGCGACGCTGAAAAACAGGGCATTAGGTCTGCACTTGATGCGCTTAAGGCAACTCTTGCCGATGAAAATGCTTCTGCTGAAACAATCAAGGAGCAAACAAATGCCCTTATGCAGGCTTCAATGAAGCTTGGTGAAGCAATTTACAAGTCAAACCCTGAAGGTGATGCAGGCGCGGCAGATGCAAACGCACAAACTCAGGCAACTAACTCTGATTCTGCATCCAGTGACGATAAAGTTGTTGATGCAGACTTCGAGGAAGTTGATGACAGCAAGAAAAAAGCTGGTTAATAAATACCGCTAACAGAACAACCCCCGTTCAAGGAATTGGCGGGGGTTCTAATTTGAGTAAAGTATGGCAAAGAAAGATTATTATGAAGTTTTGGGAGTAGCAAAAGGCGCATCGGCAGATGAGCTTAAAAAAGCTTACCGTAAACTTGCCATGCAATACCACCCTGACAAAAACCAGGGCGATAAAACAGCAGAAGAGAAATTCAAGGAAATATCGGAAGCTTATGACGTTCTTTCCGACGACCAGAAACGCGCTGCATATGACCGTTTCGGGCATGATGCCTTCAGTGGCGGCGGTGCGGGCGGGGGATATTCAGGCCGTGAATACGCATCTAACTTTTCCGATATATTTGAAGATCTATTTGGTG
>CAYVII010000099.1:3405-5832 GCA_964451475.1 uncultured Rickettsiales bacterium | reverse complement strand
GCTTTTCTTTTGTGCCCAGCATCTTGCCTATAGAAGGGCCATAAATATCGGCATCGGCAATACCGACTTTAAGTCCGTTTGCATTCATAGCTGCCGCAAGATTTACCGTAACGGTTGATTTACCCACACCGCCTTTACCGCTGGCAACCGCAATTATCTTCTTCACGCCGGTAACCGGCTGGCGGCGGTTAAGCACAGGAGCTTCCTTGTTCTCAACAACTATATTGCCTGTAACACCTGTAAGTACCGCGGTAACTTTTTCAACACCGCTAAGCGCAAACACGGCTTTCTCGCAGGCTTTGCGTAAATTCTCATCTTGCGATTCCAGCGCAAAACCAACCTTACCGCCGTTAACTACCACACCTGTGATAATTTCGGGGCTGGTTACGCGTGAAATTGCCTCTATAATTTTTTCTTTTGTTACCATTGCTTGAAACCTTGGGGCTTAGGCTTATATATGGTTTCATGACTGATGACAACTTCGATCCGTGGAGCACTCCTCCGAAGGATAAAAAAAAGAAGCCTGCAGGTAGCACTCCTCCGGGCGGAAACGGCCCTCAAAGAGGCCGCGAACCTGAACCTGACCTGGAAGAGGCACTAAAGAATATCGGCCGCCAGTTCAAAGGCTTTATGGGCGATAATGACGGCAATAATAAAAAAACATGGCTGTATATAATCTACGGCTTAATTGCCTTCTGGCTGGTTACAAGCTCTGTGTTCATGCTTTCAGCAGGTGAAAAATCAGTTATCCTGCGCTTTGGCGAATATCACCGCACAGTGAGCGAAGGTCTTAACTTCAAACTTCCGTACCCTATTGAAAAGAAATTCACCAGAAGCGTTTCCAAGGTAAACCAGTTTGATGTTGGTGCCGAACAGGAAAATTTAATGGTAACGGCCGATGAGAATATCGCCGATGTTAAATACACGGTTCTATGGCGCATCAATAACCTGCAAAGCTTCGTGTTCAATTTAAGTGAACAGGAACAGACAGTACGCGCAGCAGCTGAAAGCGCAATGCGCGAGGTTATTGGTAACACTAAACTTTCTGTGGCACTGGGCGAGGGCGCCGGCCGTACCCTTATTGCGCAGGAAAGCCAGGATATTTTGCAGGCAATGCTGAATAACTATAAGGCAGGCGTTGAAGTGGTTGGCATCCAGCTACAGAAAATTGACGTGCCGCCGCAGGTGGTTGAAGCGCAAATTGCCGTGCAGAACGCAAAGACCGAGCAGGAAAAAGTAAAGAACCAGGCCGAGGCTTACCGCAACGAATTGCTTCCGCAGGCACGCGGTGAGGCAGAACGCATGGTACAGGAGGCAGAGGGCTACAAGCAGGCAACTATTGCTAAGGCAAGCGGTGATGCTGAACGCTTTATCAAAGTTTATGATGAATATAAAAATGCCCGCGATGTAACACGCAAGCGTATTTACCTAGAGACCATGCAGGAGATCATGAAAGGCATGGACAAAATTATTATGGACGACAGCGGCAAAACAGTGCCTTACCTGCCGCTGAATAATGCAGGCAAAGTGGAAACAGGAGGGAAGCAATAATGAAAACCTCAGTAAAAATAGCAATCGCCGTTATGATTGGCATTACGCTGAACATGAGCCTGTTCATTGTGAACCAGACCGAACAGGCACTGGTACTTGAATTCCGCCGTCCGGTGAAATTTGTTGAAAAACCGGGCATTAATATGAAAGCTCCGTGGCAGTCTGTACAGTTTTTTGACAAGCGCCTGCTTAATTTTGATGCAAAGCCGTATACAATCCTTGCCGGCGACCAGAAACGCCTTGAAGTAACCGCTTACCTTAAATACCGCATTATCGACCCTAAAAAATATTTGCAGTCGACAGGCGGCACGCAGGAAAACTTTGAGTCCCTGCTTAGCAAGATTCTTGAAGACAGCCTGCGCAAGGGCTTAAGCGAAGTTCCGCTTAACGCACTTCTTACCAGCAAGCGCAAAGTGCTGATGTTTGACCTGCAAAAACGCATCAACACCAAGAGCAAAGATCTTGGCGTACAGGTGGTTGACGCCCGCATAATTAAAGCTGATTTCCCGCTTGAAAACCGTGAGGATATTTACTCACGTATGCGTTCCGAACGTGACCGCGAGGCCAAGAACCTGAAAGGTATTGGCGCGGAAGAAGCAACCAAGATCCGCGCAGAGGCAGAGAAAGAAAAGACAATTATTCTAGCTGAAGCCCAGAAAAAAGCTGAGATTACAAAGGGCGAAGGAGATGCCGAGGCCAGCCGTATATACTCTGCTGCATTTGGCAGGGATGTTGACTTTTTCAAATTCTACCGCACAATGCAGGCGTACAAGGAAACTATCAAAAAAGAAGATACCAAGGTGATACTTTCGCCTAATAGCGGGTTCCTGAGATATCTTGATAAAGCTGAATAGTTTTCGGTTTTAACAAAAGGCC
>CAYVII010000099.1:0-3395 GCA_964451475.1 uncultured Rickettsiales bacterium | reverse complement strand
TTTTCCCTGATGCTTGCTTCAAGCACGATAATTGCTGCGCCAAAGGCGGAGGCAGCCGGAGCTATTCCGCCAAGCTTTGCGGATACGATTGACAAACTTTCACCGGCAGTTGTTAATATTTCAACCACTCAGGTAGTAAAACCAAATGATGAGGTTTCCCCTCCGGCATTCCCGCCGGGAAGCGGCTTCGAGGGATTCAACGAATATTTAAGCCGCCAGTACAAACAAAAACAGAAACCTAAAAAAGCTACTTCACTTGGTTCGGGCTTTATCATTGACCCAAGCGGCATCATTGTTACCAACAACCACGTTATCGGTAACGGTGAAGACGTGAACATTACCTTACATGACAACACTGAGCTTAAAGCAAAAGTTATTGGCCGTGACACACGCGTTGATATTGCCGTTTTAAAAGTTGAGGCTGGCCGCAAACTGCCGGCCGTTCAATTTGGCGATTCTGATGACGTTAGAGTGGGTGACTGGATACTTGCCATAGGCAACCCTTACGGACTGGGCGGAAGCGTATCAGCAGGCATTATTTCGGCTCGGGCGCGTGATATTAATGTAGGTCCATTCGATGACTTCCTGCAAACAGATGCAGCCATCAACCGCGGCAACTCCGGCGGCCCTATGTTTGACCTTACGGGCAAGGTTATAGGGATCAATACCGCTATCTTCTCACCAACCGGCAGCAACGTAGGTATTGGCTTTGCAATGCCTTCAGCTCTGGTTGAACCGGTTATCAAACAAATTGTTCAGTACGGCAAATCACGCCGCGCATGGCTTGGTGTAAAAATCCAAACCATGACCCCCGAGATCGCCTCAAGTCTTGGCTTTAAAGAACCGAAAGGCGCACTGGTGCTTGAAGCAAACACCGGCGGCCCTGCAGAAAAAGCAGGCATCAGGGAAGGGGACGTAATAACTTCCATCAACGGCCAGCCTGTTACCAACATGCGCAAACTTCCGCGCATAGTTGCCGAAAAACAGATAGGCGAGAAGATAACGCTGGAATATTTGCGTAACGGCAAAACACAAACAAGTGTAGCAACGCTTGGTGAACTCGATAGCGATAAAGATGAAGCGGTGGCCGACTCTAAGCTGGTCAAGCCACAACAAAAAGCTATTGCCAAAGGTGAGGTGAAAAGACTTATCGGCATTGAGCTGATAGAAGTTTCACAGGAACTTGCAAAACGCTATGACCTGCCGACGGAAAAAGGCCTGCTTGTAACCGCGGTAAACCCTGAAGGCGGCGCGGCAGAGCAAGGCATTAACGAAGGTAATATCATCGTGAAGGCAAATAACGAACCTGTTACAAAGATATCTGATTTTGAAACCGCCGTTACAAATGCAAAAAAACAGGGCAGAAATTCAATTCTTCTGCTAGTTATGGGCGGCGATGAAACAAGATTTGTTGCAGTACCTTTAAAATAACGGGCTATTGAACTGTAGAATTTGCCGAAACCACTGAGTCTTCCAGGCCGTCATACATGGCTATTATCTGGTCATGTAAAATGAATATTGCAGCGATGCATATAATTGCAAAGAGCGATGCCAGCAGGCAATACTCAATTGCCGTGGCACCGCTTTTATTTCTAAATATAGCCTTAAATATCTGCATACACCTGTTTTTCAGCCTTAGCTCCCGGATGCGTAACGGCACCGTTCTCGGCGCTACCGACTATCTGCGCATAACGCCATAGCACACCGCTCTGGTAATCATGCTCACGCGGCTTCCATGACTTTTTACGCTCTGCAAGTTCGGAATCGGTAAGGTCAACATTGATCTCACCCTTGATAGCATCAATAGTGATCTTGTCACCGTTTTTAAGCAGTCCGATAGGACCGCCAAGAGCTGCTTCAGGGCCAACGTGGCCAATACAGAAACCACGCGTACCGCCGCTGAAGCGGCCGTCGGTGATAAGCGCAACATCTTCACCTCTGCCCTGACCGTAAATGGCCGCAGTGGTTGAAAGCATTTCACGCATGCCGGGTCCGCCGCGCGGGCCTTCATAACGGATAACAATGATATCGCCTTTCTTATATTGCTCCTTTTCCACCGCCGCGAATGCATCTTCCTCACAGTCAAAGCATAGCGCAGTACCTGTGAAAACAAGGTTCTTAAGACCTGCAACCTTCACAATCGCACCTTCAGGCGCAAGGTTACCTTTAAGCGTCACCACGCCGCCTGTAGGCGTGATTGGCTTATCTGCAGGGCGCACAACATCCTGGCCAACAGGGAATTTGATATCCGCATAATTCTCAGCCAGCGTTTTACCGGTAACTGTCATGCAGTCACCGTGTAAATATCCATGGTCAAGTAGCGTTTTGATAACAATGCTTACACCGCCAACTTCATACAGGTCTTTAGCAACATAACGTCCGCCCGGTTTAAGATCGGCAATATAAGGTGTTTTCTTGAATATCTCGCCCACATCATGCATATCAAACTTAATGCCCGCTTCATGCGCTATCGCCGGAAGGTGAAGCGCACCGTTGGTAGAACCGCCGGTTGCCGCAACTATTGCCGCAGCATTTTCAAGCGCCTTACGCGTAACTATATCGCGCGGGCGTATCTTGTTTTTAATAAGGCTCATAACCGCCACGCCGCTTTCAAAACCAAGCTGGTCACGGCTTTCATATGGGGCAGGGGCCGCAGAGCTGAATGGCAGTGCAAGACCTATAGCCTCGGAAACACACGCCATAGTATTAGCCGTGAACTGGCCACCGCAGGAACCTGCAGACGGGCACGCATGTGCCTCTAATTCATGCAGTTCACAATCAGACATCTTACCCGCCGCGTGCATGCCAACACCTTCAAATACGTCAACCACTGTAACATCTTTGCCTTTATACTGGCCGGGTAATATTGAACCGCCGTAAATGAAGACTGAAGGCACGTTAAGGCGCACCATTGCCATCATCAGACCGGGAAGTGATTTATCGCAGCCTGCAAGGCCAACAAGCGCATCATAACAGTGGCCGCGAACTGTAAGCTCAACCGAATCGGCAATAACCTCGCGCGAAACTAGCGAAGATTTCATGCCCTGATGGCCCATGGCAATACCGTCAGTTACGGTAATTGTTGTGAATTCACGCGGAGTACCTCCTGCAGATGCTACTCCATTCTTTACAGGCTGTGCCTGACGCTGTAGCGAGATATTGCAAGGTGCAGCCTCATTCCATGTGGAAACAACGCCTACAAGCGGCTGGTGGATGCGTTTCTCATCCAGTCCCATTGCATACATATATGAACGGTGCGGGGCGCGTTCCGGCCCTTCAGTTACGTGTTTAGATGGCAGGTCAGACTTGCCGAATTTTTTTTCAGAGGTCATTTGAACTAGTTTGTTGGATTATTGCCTGTGCAAACTAGCGGCTTGCAAGAAATTGTGCAATCT
>CAYVII010000098.1:0-5871 GCA_964451475.1 uncultured Rickettsiales bacterium | reverse complement strand
CATTAGTTGCTCATTCGTTCTTGCATGTGGTATCATTAGCAGCAACAGCGCAAAATTACGGTAAAGTTTTTCATCGTGCTTAAAGGGGGAAGCAAATGCCAGAGCAGTGTACGGGGCTTCCTTACGTCCGTTACTTTCAGGGAAAACACAAACATTCCTTTCGCCTCTGAGTATACTAGGCATATCGCGGTAACTCATTGGGAATTCGGCGCGTTTTTCAAAACCATATCTTTCCATCATCAAATTCAGGACAGTATTTGGTATACGATTGATATTTGGTTGGCCTTTCTTATCAAGAAAATTCCCTTCGGGATATTTTGCATGCAATACACGCATTGTAGAAAGGACGAAATTATCTTCAGGTAGTTTTGCGCCACGCATCATACCTGCCATAAGGAAGCGGGCCTCATCTACTATTTTAGCCATCAGCGGAATTGTAGGGTTGCCGTTCACAAGAGCCTGCAATTCATTCCTTGCGAACGGATCTAAAACCGTTCCGTCGGGATTTTTAATTGTGGCCATTCTTTTTGTGGAAATACCAAAAGTCTCTGTACCCAGCTTTAAGAAACCTGCTACTGCACTGGTCAGATCTCCCAACCCCATAACTTCCATCAATTGCGTATTATTGGAAAGATTCCATTTAAGCCTTAAATAATCAGTAAATTCTCTGGCAACCTCTCGGGTTGCTACAAGTATCCTATCTTGTGCAAATTGTATAGTTTCCGAAGTGGGAGCATATTTCTTGGTAAAAAACTCCCTTACCAAATAATCAAGCTGTGGGCGCGGCAATCTTTTATACCCAACATCAAGTAATATTTCCTCTACCCACGGATATTTTTCACGCTTCTTAGCGTCGCTTGAAATTACCATTGCAAGTTTTTCAAGAACTACAACCCCTCTTTGTCTGTATGCATGGTTTACCGCATCATGTTTTTTTGCACGGCTTAAAGCCCTTGTTACAACACCGCTTATTGTATCGTCTTCGTGAAATTGGGATATTTCACTGAGTTTATAATATTCGTGGTAGGTGTTATAAATATAGGAAAGCAGGCGTAAAAATTCAGACTTTGAATTAATACCACCCACTTCTTCTGCGAAGACTGCTTCTAAACCTCCACGTGCCTTAAAATATTTACTATCTGCATTAACTCTGTGCCTAAAAGCCAAATTCTCTCTTTCAGTAAAGCCAAAATAATTATTTATTTTATCTACAAGCTCAGCGGATGGATAAGCCCTGCCATCTATTATCGCCTGAATAACTTTAGGATAAGTATCTGTAGCAGCGGCGAGTTGATCAATATTTACCGAGGCAATTGCCATAGCAACCCTTAGCCATGTACCACCATGCCCTGAATTAGGTCTTTTATCTTTATCTTCCAATGATCGCAAATAAGCGAAATATTTATCGTCTAAAATATTCCCTTCTTTTTTATTCCCCTGCTCAATCAAAGCTACCAGCTCTTCATCCTCTTTGCTTTGGGGAGGAAATTTTAACATCTTAAGCAGAACGGAATAATATTTTATCGGGAAGCAGCCTTTAGCTAAATAGCCTTTTATTTCAGCAACAAATAACGGCCTGCTATTATATGTGTAGAGCCTTTCACATTCTCTGAGAATTTCATGCGGAGTAACTTCGGCATGCGCCATTAACCGCGCAAGTTTTGTGGCAGTGTTAATCGAAGCATCTTTCAGTATCTCAAGCGGATTCATTAAGTTTTCTTAATATATATATTTAAAAAAATCAAGGAAAATAGGTATTCCACTTAATAATCATAATCTTATGCCTTTCCGACATATAATGGCATGTTTCTTGCTTAATATAACATGCTATGAATATTTTTGGGGTAACACAGGCAGTTTCGGCGGCGGCATCAGGGGTAAAACTCTGGGATAATGCCGACGGCCCTTCATTTTCCGACTTTGTTGACCTTATCAACCCCCTACAACATATTCCTGTAGTTTCAAATCTTTACCAGCAGGAAACAGGGGACGGCATGGGGGCAATTGCCAAAGTTGCCGGTGCTGCCGTGCTTGGCGGGCCCATTGGCGGCGCTATTGCACTGGCAAACGAGGTTATTGAGGCTGTTACAGGCAATGACGTTACCGGCCACCTTATGGGCTTTGCTGGAATTAGCAAACCAACCGCAAAAGGCCCTACTGAAATTATTATTCCCCAGCCTGAACAGGCAGAGCCAGAAGTAACTGCCAGGGCAGACAAAATACGCACTACTACTAAAGAATGGATCTATGGTGATCTGGCCTAGGGATTAACTCAGTGCCGGCAGGTTGTGATTTTCCAGATGAGCAAATACAGGTGACGTATTACCCATAAGATGGGCATTACCAGTATCTTTCAGTTTTACACTATCAAGTCCCGCAAGAGCCTGCTTCACTCTCTCTTCCATCTGGATATCAGGCCTTTCTTCGGGTACATTGCCGCGCTCAATATTTTCTTTGGCGTAAGAGTCTTTTATTTTTTGTACCGACCTCTCAAGACCAGGAACCTGATTTACCGCACGTATAACATAGGCAAGGTCACGGTTTTGCTCATGCACAGGAAGCTCAACGCCGTCTTTTTCCCTTACATTCTCAATGCCGTGCTCTTTACACACAGAAGCAACGTAGCTTGTATATTTCTCTTCGCCTTCACTGCTTTTCCAAAGACCTTTCCTTAGCTCGGCGTGCACCGGGTCATCTAGCAGTTTCAGTGCTACTTCTTTTACAGCCCTTGCATCACGGCATGGCGGCAGTTTGGAAATACCGTTTTCCAGATTTACCGTTGCCAGCCTTGTATCTATTTTATGAGTATTGCCGTCATCGAGCATTACATCTATCATCGGATCATTATTGATCGAATAATGGCCGCCGCCCGTCCTTACATAGGCAACATCCTTACGCACGATAAGCTCATGGTTATTACCTGCCGAATCCTGAACTTCCATTGTTGGGGCATGCGCGCGTAAATATTGCGTCATCACTTCTTCTCGGCTATCTGCGGCATGAATATTTACAGGATAGGTGAGACCAATATTAAAGCTTATGCTATACCCGTTTTCAACGAAGTTCTTTTTTTGCTCAAATCTTAGGTTCTTAGCTGACATAACATCCTGCAGTTAAATAATAACCCAGGAAAAGTTAAATTTGCGTTTAGGACAGTAAACTGGCTTATTAAAACCGGAAAACTACTCTTTATCGTTAGTTTTGCGCACCTTTACATGCAGGAAAAGGTTAACTTTTACGCCCAATAGCTTTTCAAGTTCGGTACGTGACCTTGTACCTATTTCTTTTAACATTGAGCCGCCCTTGCCCACTATTATTGTTTTATGCCCTTCACGCGGCACGATTATGCTCTGGTGAATAGTTACCGACTTCGGGGCTTCTTTATAGCTATCAGTCTCTATATCCACGCCGTAAGGTATTTCCTGCTGCATAAGCCAGAATATTTTCTCACGCGTAACTTCTTCGGCAAGAAAGCGGTCATTTTTATCCGATATCTGGTCTTCGGGAAAGAACCACGGCTGCTCTGCGGCGCCGTT
Source organism: uncultured Rickettsiales bacterium (assembly GCA_964451475.1). Classification (GTDB taxonomy): domain Bacteria; phylum Pseudomonadota; class Alphaproteobacteria; order Rickettsiales; family 21-14-0-20-44-7; genus CAYVII01. The sequence continues at coordinate 2,335 of CAYVII010000098.1, read as the reverse complement.
CACAAGATATTTTATTACGTTATCTATGCCTTTATCCTTAGTTACAGAGGTCATGAAAACTTCATTGAACAAACCTGTATCATAAAGTTTTTGCGCAAGTTCAAGCCTTGCTTCAGGTTCTGCCAGATCAATTTTATTTATTACGGCGAAGCCTTTCAGGTTTTTGCTTTTCAGGTTTTCAAGAACTGCGCTTGAAAATCCATCAATGCCACGCTCGGCATCAATTACAAAAACTATCTGATCAGCTTCTGTAATGCCTTCCCATGCATAATCTACCATGCTGCGCTGGCGGCTGCCTTTGGCTTTCATAATTCCGGGAGTATCGATGAACACAAGCTGAGTTTCATCAAACATGGCGATGCCCTTAATATTTACGCGGGTAGTTTGCGGGCGCGGGCTTACAATGCTTACCTTGGTACCGACAATGCGGTTCACCAGCGTTGACTTACCGGCATTAGGAGCGCCACAAACGGCTATGAATGATGATTTTTGGCTCATGCCGGCCTTTTAAAGCATTTAAGCCAAGGCTGCAAGCTGTTCTCTGGTCATTTCGGCCACGCAGTAACTTTCCGGCAGGCTGGCGGTTATTTCCTGCCCGTTGCTGTATATCTTAAGGGTAACTTTGTTTTTATTGAAACTTACGCCGTCCTCATACTTATTTGCGGCCAGTATCGCATGTATTTTCTGAACATTTTCAATATTACCTATTTTTAGCTCAATATTTTCAAGCTTTACAAGCTGGCGCTGGTTCTTTTCCACATAGCTACGCAAAGGCTGAATATTTTCGGCAATTAGGCGCACGCCGCCTTCATCCTTTTTAGCCTCGCAGTTAAGCAATAAAGGCTCGTTACTATCAAGCAGATCAGATGTGCGGGTGATGAGGTCATCATCATAAAGAACAACCTCGTAAACGCCGTATGCGTCAGAAAGTTTGGCAAAGCCAAAACGGCCGCGCTTGCCTGAACGCAGTTTTTTAGTGGCGACCACGCCTGCCAGTTTAATTTTCATTGAAGATGAATTCACGCGCTCTTCTATCTGGTTTGCGGGAATTACATTCATGGTCTTTAGAATTGCATTGAATTCTGATAGCGGGTGGTCTGACAGGTAAAAGCCAAGCGCCGAATATTCTGCCTCAAGCCTTTCGAAATCATCCCAGTCCATTACATGTGAAAGCGTCGGCTTCGGTGCTTCCGATGCTGCGACATCGAACAGACTTATCTGGCTTGTATCTTTTTCGCCCTGATTTGCATTATTATAACGTATCAGCGCTTCCGTTGAGGCGAATATCTGATGGCGGTTTTTGTGAATCTCATCAAAAGCGCCTGCTTTCGCCAGACTTTCCATCTGCTTTTTATTTATAACTTTTGGGTTGGAACGTTTGCAGAACTCATAGATATCGGCGTACGGACCATTCTCACTGCGCTCAACCTCAACCAGTTTTATTGCTTCCGCCCCAACGCCTTTAATTGCGCCAAGTGCATAGCGGATATCTTCACCTTCAGGTTTAAAATGAGCGGATGATTTATTGATATCCGGAGGCAGGATTTTAATATTACGGCGGTTTGCCTCGTGCTTATAGAAGCTTAGTTTATCCGTATCGCCGCTGTCCATATTCATACATGCCGTCAGGAATTCCACGGGGTAATGGTAGCTTAAATACGCCGTCTGGTAGGCAATAAGCGCATATGCAACCGCGTGTGATTTATTGAAACCGTAACCTGCGAACTTGGCTATGATATCAAATATCTCGCCCGCCAGTTTTTTATCAATACCCTGTTCTTTGCAACCTTCGGCGAACATCGCGCGCTGTGCATCCATTTCGGCCTTGATCTTTTTACCCATTGCACGGCGAAGCAGGTCTGCTTTACCCAGTGAATAGCCTGCAAGAACCTGCGCTGCCTGCATTACCTGTTCCTGATACACCATGATGCCGTAGGTTTCCTGCAACGTGCTTTCAAGTTTGATATGTGGATATTCGACTTCCTCTTTACCGTGTTTACGCGCGTTGTAGCTTGGGATATTCTCCATAGGACCCGGGCGGCACAGTGAAGTAAGTGCCACGATATCTTCAAATTTATCCGGTCTCATTTTACGGATGGCGTCTTTTACAAGTGCAGAGTCTAACTGGAATACCCCAATTGTATCACCCTTAGAAAGCATCTCAAAAACCGGCTTGTCATCTAGCGGAATGGAAGAGATATCAAGCTCTATGCCCTTAGCGCGTACAAGGTTTACGGCTTTATCAACCAGCGTAAGGGTACGCAGGCCAAGAAAGTCAAACTTCACAAGCCCAGCCGTTTCCGCATCTTTCATTGAATATTGCGAAACAGGAATT
>CAYVII010000097.1:4246-5886 GCA_964451475.1 uncultured Rickettsiales bacterium | reverse complement strand
TCCCCTACCCTGAAACAATATGAAGAACCGCTTGTTGATGAATGGGTAAGAACAAGAAGCATAACATAGAAATTCTGGTTGACCGCGTTGTGGTAAAGAACAGCATCAAGCAGCAGCTTGCAGATTCTATTGAAACGGCACTGAAACAGGGCAAAGGCCTTATGTACGCTGAGTTTGTGGCAGATAGCGGCAAACATAAAAAAGATGAACGCGTGATTTTCTCTGAGCATCTTTCATGCCCTGTAAGCGGCTTTTCGATTGGTGAAGTTGAGCCACGTATGTTCTCATTCAACTCACCCTTCGGCGCATGTCCTTCATGCGATGGTCTTGGTACTGAGATTTTCTTTGACCCTGAGTTGATAGTTCAGGACAAAACAAAGTCACTTCACGAAGGTGCGATCTCTCCATGGGCCGGCTCAACTTCTAAATTCTATCGTCAGACGCTTGAAAGCCTGGCTAAGCATTACAAAACCTCAATGCATAAGCCGTGGGAGGAACTTCCTAAAGAATTCCGCGATAAAGTTCTTTACGGCTCGGGCGAAGAAAAGATAGAGTTTATATATGATGACAATATTCGTACGCAGCGCGTGGTAAAACCTTATGAAGGCGTAGTACCAAACTTTGAACGCCGCTATAAGGAAACTATCAACCAGCAAACTTCTTTCCCGCGTGATGACCTTGTTAAATGGCAAAACACCAAAGCCTGCTCTGAATGTGAAGGCCACCGCCTGAAAAAAGAATCTCTGTGCATCAGGGTAGGTGACCATAATATCGGTCAGGTAACGCAAAAATCTATTGAAGATTCGGTGGAATGGTTTGCCCAGCTTCCAAAAAAACTAACAAAGAACCAGAATAAAATTGCCGAGCGTGTACTTAAAGAGATTACAGAACGCCTGGGCTTCCTGAAGAACGTAGGCCTTGATTATTTAACAATGGCACGTGAAGCGGGTACTCTTTCAGGCGGTGAATCTCAGCGTATCCGTCTGGCAAGCCAGATCGGCTCAGGTTTGTCCGGAGTATTATATGTACTGGATGAGCCGTCTATCGGCCTTCACCAGTGTGATAACGAACGCCTGCTGGGCACGCTTAAAAACCTGCGTGACCTTGGCAATACGGTGCTGGTTGTTGAGCATGACGAAGAAACAATGAAGGAAGCTGACTATCTTATTGATATCGGCCCTGGCGCCGGCGTCCATGGCGGTCAGGTAATTGCACACGGTACTCCTGCAGAAGTTGCAAAAGATAAAAGATCTGTAACAGCAGCTTACCTGCGAGGTGAAAAATTCATTCCAGTTCCTGAAGAGCGCCGTACTGGTCATAAAGGTAAAAAAATTTCTATCAAAGGCGCAAAAGGCAATAACCTTAAAAATGTTGATGCCGACTTCCCTCTGGGCACGTTCACTTGCGTAACGGGTGTTTCCGGCGGCGGCAAATCAACGCTGACTATACACACGCTTTACAAGGCGGCAGTGCGTAAGCTGCATGGCAGCAATGTAACTCCGGCTGAGCATGACAGTATTACAGGCCTTGAGTTTGTTGATAAGATAATTGAGATAGACCAAAGCCCGATAGGCCGTACGCCGCGTTCAAACCCTGCAACTTACACAGGTGCGTTCGATCCTATCCGTGAATGGTTTGCG
>CAYVII010000097.1:1974-4236 GCA_964451475.1 uncultured Rickettsiales bacterium | reverse complement strand
GATTGCGGGCCTTCCTGAAGCTAAGGCACGCGGCTATAAATCCGGCCGTTTCAGCTTTAACGTTAAAGGCGGACGCTGCGAAACTTGTCAAGGTGACGGTATGATAAAAATTGAAATGCACTTCCTGCCTGACGTTTATGTTAAGTGTGATGCATGTCAGGGGCAGCGCTATAACCGCGAAACACTTGATATCAAGTACAAGGATAAATCTATCTCTGACGTACTTAATATGACGGTGGAAGATGCTCGCAGCTTCTTTGCAACCAATCCGCTTATTAAAGATAAACTGGATGCACTGCACGAAGTTGGCCTGAGCTATATTAAAGTAGGCCAGTCTGCAACTACGCTTTCTGGCGGTGAGGCGCAGCGAATCAAACTTGCAAAAGAGCTGAGCCGTAAATCAACAGGCCGTACGCTTTATATTCTGGATGAGCCGACTACGGGCTTGCATACAGATGATATCGCCAAACTTCTGAAGGTTCTTCATAAGCTGGTAGATAGCGGCAATACGGTTGTGTGCATTGAGCACAACCTTGATGTTATCAAAACCGCTGACCATATTATCGATGTGGGCCCAAGCGGCGGACATAAAGGCGGCAAAGTTGTTGCAATAGGCACTCCTGAGCAGGTCTCTAAAGATAAAAACTCGGTAACGGGCAAATATCTGGTAAAACTGCTGGAAAAGAAAAAGCCTAAGAAAGCCGCTTAAAGCTCTCTTTGCATCAATAGCGTATCTATCCACTTATTGAACTTGAAGCCGAAGTTCTTAAGCACGCCGCTATGGGTGAAGCCCAGGTTTTCGTGGAATTTGATAGATGCTGTGTTATCTGAGCCGGCAATGACGGCAAGCATTTGCTTGTAGCCTTTTTGTTTGCACTCTTCCATAAGCGCCAGAAGCAGCTTATAGCCAACGCCGTAACCCTGATGGTCTTTTGAGACGTAAACTGACTCTTCTACCGTAAAACGGTAACCGCTGCGTGCGCGGTAGGGAAATGCATATGCGTAACCAACAACCTCAGAACCTGTTTTTGCAACCAGATAGGGAAGGCCACGCGCAACTGAGTTTGCCCAGCGTGCTTTCATCTCTTCTAAGCCCGGAGGGGTTTCCTCCAGAGAAACCGTACTGGTGCGGATGTAATGTGCGTATATCTGCTGGATAGCGCCAAAATCTTCTTCTTTAGCGCTGCTAATAGTGACATTTGGTTTGGCTTTCATATATTTAGATTATATATTCATGCCCATGAGTAATCTAGAACTTAAGATAGCAGGGCGCTACCTGCGCGCGAAAAAACGCGAAGGAGTGATATCTGTGGTAGCCGCACTTTCAATCATCGGCATTGCGCTTGGCGTGGCCACTTTAATAATTGTGATGAGCGTCATGAACGGCTTCCGTAGTGAGCTTATGGGGCGCATAATAGGCATAAACAGCCATGTATCCTTTTACGGGCAGGGCAGAGGCATTGATGATTATCCCGCGCTTGTGAGTAAATTTGAGGCTGATAAACGCGTAGTAAGCGCAACTCCGCTGATAGAAGGGCACGGCGTTATATTCAACCCTATGTTCAAAGATGCGGTTGACGGTATCCAGATACGCGGCATTTCAAACAGTGACCTGCTTGCAAACAAACAGGTGATAAATAAAGATTTTATCGGCGGCGTTGATAATGAATCGATAATTATCGGCGGGCGCTTAGCGCAAAACCTGGGCATTAGCGTGGGTGATTATGTTTCTATCATCACACCGCAATCTGTAAGTACGGTATTTGGCAATATCCCGCGTAAAAAGACCTTCCGCGTTGGCGGCACGTTTGAGATAGGTATGCATGAATATGACCGCTACCTTATTTTTATGCCGTTCGAGATAGCGCAGAATATGTTTAATTACGAAGGTAAGTCGGAAAGCATCGGCGTGAGGCTGAAAGATGCAGAAGGCGCGCTGCCTTTTGCGTTTGAGATGTCAAAGAAGTACCCCGAATTAAGACCTGTTGACTGGCAGGCGGCGAACGCCCAGTTCTTTGGGGCGGTGAAAACAGAGCGTAACGTGATGTTCATTATCCTTTCAATGATAGTCCTTGTTGCAAGCTTCAACATCATTGGCAGCATGATAATGCTGGTGCAGGAAAAATCAGGCAGTATTGCGATCATGCGCACAATGGGCATGCCGCGCAAACGCGTAATGCGCGTGTTCATGATGGTTGGCAGCTTCAATGGCGTAGTTGGCACAATAAGCGGTATTCTGCTTGGCCTGCTATTCTGCTTCAA
>CAYVII010000097.1:0-1874 GCA_964451475.1 uncultured Rickettsiales bacterium | reverse complement strand
ATGGCGTAGTTGGCACAATAAGCGGTATTCTGCTTGGCCTGCTATTCTGCTTCAATATCCATAACATCCAGAAATTTGTGGAATGGGTTATTGGCGGGGCGGTATTTAGCCCTGAGGTCTATTTCCTTTCTCAGCTTCCTGCTGAAGTTAACTGGGTTGAAGTTGCAGAAGTTGCGGGGATATCTCTTGGTATTTCACTGCTGGCAACGGTTTATCCTTCATGGCGCGCAAGCAAAATAGAACCTGCGGAAGTTCTTCGTTATGAATGATAGTGAACTTGATAAACTAAGAAGAAGTATATTTCTTGTAGTGTTTATCTGTTTAGCTGTGTGGGTAGGTGCGAAATACGGCCGCGCTATAATGCCTCAGGCCAATGACGGAAATATAATTGAAATTGCCATGACAGGCTCAATATCACTTGTTGTATTATGGGTTTTGCTATTTGGCCTTATCATGATGAGCCGCCGCAAAAAGAAAGACTCCGGCCCTTATGCCAGAGCTAAAAAAGGGTGGCAGGAAAATGCAATGAAAGAATATAAAGGCATATATGCCGGCAATGCCGAAGTTATGTATATCGGTATGGAATTTACAATGTCAGCGGTTGATAAAGACCCGACCCGCGCCGTAATGTTTGCCAGTGCGCAGGGGGCTGCCGCTTATTATTCACAAATTAAAGGCAGCCCGCAGATACAGAGTTTTGTAAGTGGGACAGAGAATGATAATATCGCCAATGCATCACGCAGTTTAGCTTTAATGGCGGCAAATAACCTTAAATATATGAAGAATGCGTCTGAATTTACGCCGGTAAACAAGGCCTATGTAAGGTTTTTCGTAGTAACACGGTATGAAAAATTTATGGCAGATGCCAGAGAAAATGAGTTAAAACATAAAACACACCCACTGCAGGATTTGTTTTTTGCCGCGCATGAAGTAATATCAGGCCTAAGACATCTGTATAAGGAAGTAGAATAGAATGAGTAACGTACTTGAACTAAAAAATATCAGAAAAGAATTCACACAGGGCGGCGAAAAGATACATGTTCTAAACGGCGTGGATTTTAACATCAAAAAAGGTGAGATGGTTGCACTCATCGGCCCTTCAGGTTCAGGTAAATCAACCATGCTGCACATTGCGGGGTTGCTGGATCATGCCAGCAGCGGTGAGGTTTTAATAAATGGGCAGGATTATGCATCGGTGAATGATAGGAAGCGCACAGAGCTGCGCCGCCGCAATATTGGCTTTGTATACCAGTTCCACCACCTGTTGCCGGAATTTGATGCACTTGAAAATGTGGCAATGCCGCTATTGATAGAAGGTGATAAAGATGCATTCGCAAAAGCGCATGCACTGCTTGATAAGATGGATCTTTCTGACCGTAAAACGCACCGTCCCGCGCAGCTTTCTGGCGGTCAGCAGCAGCGCGTTGCAATTGCGCGCGCGCTTGCGAACAACCCTGCGGTAATATTGGCCGATGAGCCAACGGGTAATCTTGATGTTCACACGGCAGATATGGTTTTTGACGTAATGAAAAAGCTGATAAAGGAAATGGGTCTGAGCGCTCTTATTGCCACCCACAACCCCGAGCTTGTCACGAAAATGGATAGGGTTCTGAAGCTTCAGGACGGCAAAATAGTTTGATTTTTCGCGTAAGTTGCTGATTTACTGCATGTTTACGCAAAGCGCGCGGGTTTCTTTTTTGCCCGGATTTGAGCTAACTGCTTACTAAATATTAAGAGAAAATCGGTAACATAAACCTTATGGGCAATGAATTTGAAACTGACGAGTTAGTGCTGCGTCTTGAAAAAGAGATGGCAAGGAAACTTGGCACGCGTCTTATTGCCGAAAAAGATTATGATCCTAAAATTCATAACAA
>CAYVII010000096.1:0-5892 GCA_964451475.1 uncultured Rickettsiales bacterium | reverse complement strand
CATCACCCGCATTCACGCTTGCAAGAAGTGCGTTAAAAATAACCTGTTTACCACCTGTACCAACCACAATCTCGTCAGCTGTATATTCAAGGTTGTTCTCACGTTTGAATTTCTCAACAATTGCTTTACGAAGCGCCACGGTACCTGCAACCGGAGTGTATTTTGTTTCGCCTTTATCCATTGCAGCTTTAGCGGCGTTGCAAATAAATTCAGGAGTATTGAAATCAGGTTCGCCCGCACCAAGACCAATTACGTCTTTACCGGCAGCTTTAAGCTCAGCAGCTTTTGTAGTTACTGCAATTGTTGGCGAAGGTTTAATTTTGTTTAAGCGGTCTGCTAAAAATGCCATATTATATCCTATTTGTACTTGACTTCTTATTGCGTAGTGATAGCATGAGAATCGTTCTCAACTAGAAGTTTATAGTTCGATCTTTCTCATGTTTTTTGACCGAACTTACTTCGGCCAGACTTATACATTTCAGGGAATTCATTGTAAACCATAAACTTTATGTGCAAGTAGCATTTTTAGCCAATCTCCGTGGCAATTGACATTAAATGTAATTTTAATGTGTGTTTCTAACTGGTTATTCGAGAACTTTTAGGTATTACAGCCAATGATTGACTGTCCCTGCCTTTATAAAAAGGAGGTTTTATGACTAAATATTTAGGTATTTTAGTTGTTCTGCTCTCGTTAATGCCAATAGGCAGTAGCGCCGAACAGGCAACAAAACCACCGGTCTCTGGTCACACATCCTCTTATCCTGCCAACCAGGGTTATATCCAGCGGAGTTATCCGCAAGGGTTTGACCAGGAGTACAGAATGCCAACCCAGCATGGCAGCCAGTACTACCAGCAGGAGCCCGAGGGAGCCATAGGTTATTATGGCAACCAGAGAACAGCAAGGGATGAAAACCCAAGCTATTCGGAGCAGTTTTACTATTACTACTAATTTGAGGTAATGGTAATTTAAGAGGGGGCCACTCACGGCCCCCTTTCTTTTATTTATTTTTGTGAATTAATGCTTATAAAAGCGCTATGTCGTGGTTCAAAAAAATATCGGGTGTATTCACCAAACGTAAAGTTGATAAAGAGACTCTGGCCGAGCTAGAAGACCTGCTTATAATGTCTGACCTTGGGCTTGAGGCGGCAGAAAATATTACGGCCAAAATATCCAAAGAAAAGTTTGATAAAGAAATTACCGATGAAGAACTGCGTGAGTTCCTTGCACAAGAAGTTGAACAGATTTTACAGCCGCATGTAAAAACCATAAATACATCCCCTGCCCCTCAGGTAATATTAGTTGTTGGCGTGAACGGAAACGGCAAAACAACCAGTGTTGGCAAGCTCGCACACAACTTTAAGAAACAGGGCAAAAAAGTTTTACTGGTAGCGGCCGATACTTTCCGCGCGGCGGCGGTTGAACAGCTTAAAACATGGTCTGAGCGCGCAGGAGTGGAGCTTCTTACAGGCCAGACCAATCAGGATCCTGCCAGCCTTGCATATCAGTCTGTTGATAAAGCCCTGAAAGAAAATTTTGATATTGTGCTTATTGATACTGCAGGCCGCCTGCAGACTAAGCATAATCTTATGCAGGAACTTGGTAAGATAACCCAGGTTTGCAAAAAGATTCTGCCGGATGCACCGCATGAAGTTATATTAGTGCTTGATGCAACTACGGGGCAGAACGCGCTTAGGCAGGTTGAAGAGTTCGGCAAGGCATCGGGTATTACATCGCTTATAGTCACAAAGCTTGACGGTACAGCCAAAGGCGGTGTGCTGGTGGCGCTGGCGCAAAAATTCGGCATTGGTATATCTTTTATCGGCATTGGCGAGGGAATTGACGACCTAAAGAAGTTTGACGCGGCGGAATTTTCTAAGATGCTCGTGAAATAAACCTGCTTAGGCTTTGGATTCGCCTTTTTTAGCAACTATCTTTTTATTCACTACGCGGCTTGAAGGAATTGTGAAGCCTGCATTTGTGCCTACACCTACTTCACTTTCAAGGAAAAATACGCCGCCATGCAGCTCTGTAAGCATTTTACAAAGCGGAAGACCAAGGCCAGTTCCCTCTTCATCTGCAAGGTTGCGGTTACGCACCTGACCGAACACTGAAAGCGCGGTTGGTATATCTTCTACAGGAATACCGATACCGGTATCTTTCACGCTTATCTCAATATCGCCTTTTTTATTCACAAAGGCTTCTATGTTTATGTCACCGCCGTTAGGCGTGAATTTAGCCGCGTTTGAAAGCAGGTTGATAATTATCTGTTTAACTTTGCGTTCATCTGCCAGAACTTTTGGCAGATCCTGTGGGATCTCGGCAATGATATTGATGTTCTTGCGTTTAGCTTTTTCACGCAGCATCTTTGTTGCCTCTTCCACAACGCGTGATATCTGGAACTCAGACTCATGTATTTCCAGCTTGCCGGCCTCACCTTTTGTGTAATCAAGAATATCATTGATAAGCTGTAAAAGATGCGTCCCGCACAGATTGATATCGTGCATGCGTTCCTGCTGTTTGCTGTTTGAAAGCGGACCGAAATAGCCGTTCTCTATCATCTCTGAAAAACCAATGATGGCATTTAGCGGAGTACGTAGTTCATGGCTCATTTTTGCAAGAAATTCAGATTTTGCCTGATTAGCAAGAAGAGCATTTTTCTCTGACTCTTCCGCTTTTTGAATTTGCTTTGCCATAGCAAGAATAAGCGAGAAAAGTACTGCGCCGAACATGGTAAACAATATCAGGAAGATAAGGTCTGTCATGCGATCCGAGCGCCAGCTGGCAAGTATCTCATCTTTATCAAACGCGAGTGTTATTACGCCGTTAAGCGTATTGATCTTGCGGGTTGCCACCAGATATTCCTCACCGTCACTATGGCGTGATGTAACAATCGTACGGTCAAGATTTTCAGGTTTATATGCCGACTCGCTAAGAAGCTGCTCAAACATTTTTGTATCAATTGGTTTTTCGCTACCGGACAGAACCAGCTGGCGGTTATCTATCATGATAGCCATGGTTATATTTTTACCTACTTCAATTGAGCGGAAGAAATTGAAGAAATAATCAGCATCAATAGTTGCTGCTATAATGCCGGCAAAGCTGCCGTCGTAACGATAAACAGGCTGGCTTATAACAATTATCTTTTTATCGGCATAATTGCCGAAAGTGGAAATAACAATAGATTCGCGCTGAGCCGTAAAATTGTGCTTTAGCTTATGGAATTTGAAAAAGCTTTCATTTTTCAGGTTAGTTACATTCTTGGCATATTTTTCGTATGATTTTTTGCTTACTACCATTTGCATATTGCCCTCAGAATCGGTCATCATCACCCATGCAACCGGCGGAGTGGCACTTACCCAGCGTTTAAAGCTTTCTTCCACTTCTTCAACCAGGGGACGGGCAAATAGTGAATTGTAGTAATAATGTTTCGCTTCTGCCTTAAGTGTAAGGTTTACTTCACTAAAGGTAAGCTCAATATGGTCTGTCTGGATGTTGGCAAGGCGTTCGGCTATCTCTTTACCCTGTTTTACGGCCGCCTCGTGCGTCATAACGGCCTGAATTGCCACCACAATGCAAAAAACAAGCAAAATCAATGCGCTGGATATAGCCAGCTTGCGTGTAAACAATGATTTATAGCTCTTACTTGAGTCCATGCTGGCAATTCTCAATAGAAACAATTAACAAATTATTAGCATCACCTATCACAGGTAAATTTTCCGTATTTTTTTAAATGGTGGGTAAATTGTATCTTTATTGCGCCACATTAGTTGCGGTTTGAGGCGCTGCAGGTGCTGGAGCTGCTACCTGAGCAGGGGCAGGTGCCGGAGTTGCCGCTACAGGAGTAGCGGTGGCTGCTTTTGCCTCGGTAATATCTTTAGTGGCTGCAACATTGCGTTTCGCGGCTGCCTCTTTCAGGCTACGGCGCAATGCAAGCTCTTCTGTTATCTTACGGGCACGTTTTGTATCCATTGCCGCAAGTACAGGTGAAGCTTTTTTCTCGGCCATACGGTCAATAATATCCAGCGTGATGTCCATATCCATATCGTTGAATATGCCTGCCGCGTCTTTTGGTTTCATTGCCTCGTAAATTTTTACAAGTGATTTAAGCTTTGCGTCTTCTTGTTCGTTATAAGACTTTAAAAGAACATCGGTATCAGTCTGTATCTGCTTAAGTTCAGCTATCTTTTCATCAAGTTTCTGTGATGAAACAACAATCATTTTTTCCTTGATCTCAAGGTCATTCTGCCATTTTTCAAGCTCTGCCCTGCGGTCGGACAGTTTTTCTAGTATCTCTTTTTCACCGCGAGTGAACTCAGGAATTTTTTCGGCAGGTTTTACGGTTGAGAATTTAGGTTTTTCCTCTTTTTTCTTCTCTGGTTTCTTTTCGCCTTCACCGTGGCCGCCCTCTTCTTTAGCTTCTTCTTTCTTCTCTTCTGCTTTAGGGGCAGAGGCTTTTGAGCTTTGCACCCAGTCAATACCAAACGTCTCAGACGCACGGTTTGCAAGGGCTATGCCCAAAATAAATATTGTTACAGGTATTATCCTTGGTTTCATATCTTACCTAGCTTGCAAGTGTTTGCGCCTGTTTCTGACGAAGAAGCTTTACAAGATCAGCCTCTGAATAGCCGCCAATATTGCTGGCTTTTTGTGTTTGTTTGGTCACTACCTGAGTATCAAGGTCTTTTACACGTTTTGCCGCGCGCTCGATCAGGAACTCAATATCATCAGCCGTTATCTGGCCTTTTTTGATATGCTCTTCAATCTGGCGGCAGATCTTTTCACCTTTAACCTGCAGTTCTTCAACCGCTAAAAGAGCGGCATCGGTTGCGTTATTGAATGCAATAAGGTTTGCCGCAAGCTCATCTTTCTGGTTACGGATAACCGTAAGTTTTTTATTCAGGCGGGCTGAATAAAAAATAGTGGCGGTAAGCATTACCATAATAACTACATCCAAAAACAATGACATTACAACATCTCCTTCATTCTTTTATTTAATATCTCGGTCACTTTAACGGCCTTATGGTCACCCATTTTGCCAAGTTTGCCCGAAAGCATCGGCACACCGCCGCAAAGTAACGTAATTTCTTCATCCGGCTCTTTATCAAGCACTATCGTAGAACCAACTTTCAGGTTCATGATATCTTTCATCATTGCCATTTTCTGACCAAGAACCGCGTTCATTTTAACTGCAGTAGAACGCACCTCATTACCAAGATGGTGTTCCCAGATAGAATCACGGCCAAATTTCTCACCCATGAACATTTGAAGAAGAAGCTCTTTAATAGGTTCAAGAGTTGCATAAGGAAGCATGATCTCCAGCATACCGCCACGACTTTCCATATCTACACGCAGTGTAACTAATATGGCTGCGTTCGCGGGGCGCGAAATTGTTGCAAAGCGCGGGTTTGTCTCTTGGCGTTCATATTTGAACGTTACGGGGGACAGAGGGTCAAACGCCGCGCTCATATCGGCAAGCATAACTTCGGTGAATTTACGCACCACGTCCTGCTCAATTGTTGTATATGGCCTACCCTCAACCTTAACTGCACGGTTGTTGCGACGGCCACCAAGTAATACATCCAGCATTGAGAATATCAGCTGTGAATTTGCCGATATCATACCGTAATTTTCCCACTCAACCGCCTTGAAAATAGTAAGAAGCGCAGGAAGAGGTACTGAATTTATATAATCACCGAAACGAAGTGATGTGATTGACTCAAGTGAAACGTCAACGTTATCTGATGTAAGGTTACGAAGTGATGTTGACATCATGCGCACAAGGCGGTCAAACACAACTTCAAGCATAGGAAGGCGTTCATAGCTTGATAATGCCTTATCAAGCATTGCCTGAATGCCTACGTTATTATCTTCTTTTTTGCCGGCGTCAAAAC
>CAYVII010000095.1:0-5921 GCA_964451475.1 uncultured Rickettsiales bacterium | reverse complement strand
TTCGTCAGATGAAGCAAGTTTTAACGCAGCAAGTCTTAGGCCATGTGCAAATTCATGAGCAAGTGTGAATTGCATAACAGGCGCGTTGGTTAAGTCTCCTCCAATAACCATAGATGAGCTTAAGGGATTGTACCTACCGTAAGTGATATCTGACTGAATAAAGTATAATTTGGGGTATGGTATACCAAATATTTTAGCAAGCCCCTGAAGATACAGGTTGTAATAATGATCGGAGGGAGCTTCGTAAACTGTAACTCCAAGTGTGTTTACTTCTTCCTGACTAATTGCGGGAAATTCTCTATTGTTTCTGTAAAGGGTGTTCAGGAAGCTGGAGTCTAAAGGGAGGCGTGGATATAGATGCGCGCTTTGGCGTCTGGCAGCTTCACTTGCAAAACTATATATCAGCAGCCAGTTAAGCTCTGAAAGCGGTGTATCATCAGAAAGTAGCATTTGATCAAGTTTAAGAAATTTAACGCAAATTAATCATTTGGCGTGATTTTGTCAATTGAATTAGCGTAGGCGACCAAGGGCTTCGAAGGCAACAGAAGTGGCTGTATTAGCAAGGTTTAGACTACGGATATGGGGGCTGAACATTGGCAGTTTATAGAAGTTTTGGGGGTAGGTCTGGTGGTAAAATTCGGGCAGGCCTTTTGTCTCTGAGCCAAATACCAGATATGAGTTAGCATTATAAGGCGCATCGTAATGCAGTTTTTTGCCTTTGGTTGAGTGGAAGAACAGCTCATTTTCCTGCGGCCTGTATTTTTGCAGGAAGTCTTCCCAGCTTTCGCACATGCTAATTTTTACGTGCTGCCAGTAATCAAGGCCGCTGCGTTTTACGGCTTTATCAGAAAAATCAATTATCGTTGGTTTTACTATTATAAGTTCCATATCCAGTGCAACACAGGTACGGCCTATTGCGCCGGTGTTCCACGGTATCTCGGGGGAAACCAGAACTATTTTAAGGTTATGCTTCATCGCGGATGCAGGCAATATATTTGCCGCCTGTTTTGGCTGCGCGGGCGCGTATGCTGCCGGAATATTTTTTTACATAACGGCTTGGCCTTGCAGCATTGCGTTTCATCGGGCTTGGAAGAATACTGGCAAGACGCGCAGACTCACCCGAATTCAGTTCATCTGCAGTTTTATCAAAATAATATTCTGCCGCTGCTTCTGCGCCATAAACGCCTTTGCCGAACTGGGCGATGTTCATGTAAACTTCAATCACGCGCTGTTTTGACCATATCATATCTATCCATAGAGCCATTGGTATTTCCAGCGGTTTGCGCAGCATTGTAGGTAGGGGCCAGTAGAATAAATTCTTAGCTATCTGCATATTTATGGTTGATGCGCCGTGTTTAAGTTTGCCGCGCTTTTCATAGCGTTTATAGCTTTTTTCAAGTGCTTCCCAGTCAACGCCTTTATGCTCGCAGAATCTGCCGTCTTCGGCTGAAATGATGGCGCGGGGAAGTGACGGGGAGATGTCATCAATACTGCGCCAGCGCCAATGGGTTTCCTGAAAACTAAGGGCGCTGCCAATAACAGGCATGGAAATAGGGGGTATAAAACTATAGACCAGAACCATGAAATAAGGCAGTAAAAGCATGGCAAATATTATAAGGAACAGGGTTTTAACTACACCGCGTTTTTTACGTATGCGTGGCGGCTTCACTTTTTTGACCTTAGGCGGCTTCGGTGGTTTAGCCGGCTTTGGGGGCGGGCCATCCGGGTCATCGTAGTTAAAATAGTCATCATGTTCCATGCGTGGCTTTCTATATATTAAAAACCTTGTAATTACAAAACTATTTCCTTATAATCCACGTCCCGCCTTGTGCCGTAGTGGTGCATGAAATTTTGAACTTATGTTTAACAACCTGCGGTCAACAACCATAATTAAAAGAAAACAATAAATTATGTCTAGATATAATACGGCGGAAGCCATCAATAACGACGAACCGGAATTTTCAACCGGTGAAGATTTCACAAAACTACTTAACGAGTCAGAAACCAGCCGCGTGGCTGAAGGTTCCCTTGTTGACGGCGAGATCATTGCCGTTGATGAAGACTGGGTTACAATTGACGTGGGTCTTAAATCTGAAGGCCGCATATCTATTAAAGAATTCTATGAACTGGGTGAAAAACCAAACCTTAAAGTTGGTGACAACGTACAAGTTTCATTAGAGCGTTACGAAAGCCGCGGCGGCGAGATCATCCTTAGCCGTGAGAAAGCTCTTCGTGAAGCTTCTTGGCAGCGTTTAGAGAAAGAACTTAAATCACAAACTCCGGTTGACGGCGTTATCTTCGGTCAGGTTAAAGGTGGTTTCACTGTTGATCTTGGCGGCGCGGTTGCGTTCCTTCCGGGTTCACAAGTTGACGTTCGTCCACTTAAAGACATCAACGCGATTGCTAACGTTAAACAAAAATTCGTTATCCTGAAAATGGATAAGAAACGTGGCAATATCATCGTTTCCCGTCGTGCTATCATGGAAGAGTCTCGTGCAGAAGCTCGTGACGAAATGCTTAAAGGCGTTAAAGTTGGTGATATCCTTGACGGTACAGTTAAGAACCTTACTAACTACGGTGCATTCCTTGATCTTGGCGGTCTTGACGGTCTACTACACGTTACCGACATTTCTTGGAAACGTATATCTCACCCATCTGAAGTACTTAAACTTGGTCAGAAGATCAAAGTTCAAGTTATCAAATTCGATGAAGAAACTAAACGTATCAGCCTTGGTATGAAGCAGCTTGATAGCAACCCTTGGGAAGGTATCAGCGGTAAATTCCAGGTTGGCCAACGCGTTAAAGGTAAAGTTGCTAACATTGCTGATTACGGCGTGTTCGTTGAACTTGAAGACGGTATTGAAGGCCTTATCCACGTTTCTGAACTTTCTTGGGTTAAGAAAAACCAAAACCCTAACAAAGTTGTTAAGCTTGGTGATGAAGTTGAAGTGCAGGTTCTTGAAGTTGACCAGGAAAAACGCCGCATTTCCCTTGGCCTTAAACAGTGCCAGCAAAACCCTTGGCAGTCATTTGCAGCTAATAATGCTGAAGGTGATGTTATTGAAGGTGAGATCAAGAACGTATCTGACTTTGGCTTCTTCGTTGGCCTAGAAGGCGGCATTGACGGTCTTGTTCACTACTCTGACCTAAGCTGGACAGAATCAGGTGAAGAAGCTCTGAAAAAATTCAAGAAAGGCGATGTAGTGAAAGCTAAGATTCTTTCTATGGATATTGATAAAGAGCGTATCTCTCTTGGTATCAAACAGCTTGACGGTGAAGGCTCAGCAGGTGGTGAAGTGCTTGAAGCTCTTGGCAAACTAAGCAAAGGCGACGCTGTAACTTGTAAAGTTGAAGCAGTTCAAAAAGACGGTATTGAAGTTACTGTCGGTGAAACAAGCATCCGCGCATTCATCAAGAAAGCTGATTTATCTAAAGAGCGTTCTGAACAGCGCCCTGAAAGATTTGCTGTCGGTGACCGCGTTGACGCGGCTATCACGGCAATCAATGCTAAGAAAGGCCAGGTTAGCGTATCTGTTAAAGCTCTTGAAATTGAAGAGCACAAGCGCGCTATTGAAGAGTACGGCTCAACTGACTCCGGTGCATCTCTAGGTGATATCCTAGGCGCTGCTCTTGAACAGAAAGGCAAGAAGTAAGACTTTCGCAAGTCCGCCAGTCATGGCGGACTTGCTTGTGCCTTAGCAGGTACAAAATGCAATGCATAAAAAGCCGCGGTGTGTATTTACATACCGCGGCTTTTTTGTTATATGAAGTCTATGAAACAAGACGCAGACGCAATACTTGACCGTATAAAATTAAAACAAAACCTTAGGAAGTGGCAGGTATTTGCAATAGTTGCGCTACTTTTGTTCCTTTTGACACTGGTTGGAATGAATATGAGCCGCGGCAATGCCGAGCTTAAAAAAATGCGTGAGGATTATATTGCCCGCGTTGAGCTTTCAGGCATTATACTGGATGACCCTTACCGCGAAAAAGTTCTTGCCGAACTTGCTGAGGATAAGCATGCAAAAGCGGTTATATTCAATATAGATAGCCCCGGCGGTACAACGGTGGGCGGTGAGGCTCTTTACGGAGAGCTGCGCAAACTTTCTGATGCAGGTAAGCCTGTGGTGGTAGTTCAGCGCACCTTGGCGGCATCGGCGGGTTATATGGCTTCTATTGCGGGTGACAGAATTTATGCCCGCAAAGGTACAATTACCGGATCAATAGGCGTGTTGGCGCAAAGCGCAGAAATAACCGATCTGGCTGAAAGGCTTGGTATCAAGCTTGAAACCTTTAAATCAGCCGAGCTTAAGGCTTCCCCGTCACCATTTGAGAAAACTACTCCAAAATCTGCCGCGGCAATGCAGGCGGTGATAGATGATTTTTATAATTTCTTTGTAGATTTAGTGGCAGAGCGCCGCAAATTAAGCCCTGAAAAGGCGCGCGAACTTTCTGACGGACGTGTTTATACGGGCAGGCAGGCGCTTGCGAACGGCCTGATAGATGCTATCGGCGGTGAGGAAGATGCCAAAAAATGGCTCCAGACCGAAAAGAAGCTGCCTAAAAGCATAAAAGTAGAAGATATTGAGATAATTGAGCCCGAAAAAACACTAACTGAGAAAATTTTTGGCAAACCAGAGCGTTCACAGATATATCAACGCTTGAATTTATCAGGATTGCTTGCAATATGGCATCCTTAGGTCTAAAAACTAGACAATTAAAATAAATTCTTTATATAAAATTTATATTAAAGAATATAATAAAATAGCATGTTAACTAAGTAAGTAGGTATTTATGACAAAATCAGAACTAATCAAAAGATTATCTTCAAAATATACAAGGCTAAAAGAATCAGAGCTTGAAGCGCTTGTTAATCTTGTTCTGAAAGAAATTTCTGACGCTCTAATAAAAAGCGAACGCGTTGAACTTCGCGGTTTCGGTGCATTCTCTATCCGTGAACGCGCGCCACGCACTGCACGTAACCCACGCACAGGCGAGAAAGTTACCGTCGGCGCACGCAAAAGCATTTACTACCGCGCAGGTAAAGAGCTTAAAGACTTCATCAATAACTAGTTATTGATAGCTAAAGGCATTTCAGGAAAGACAGGTTACTTATTAGTGCCTGTCTTTTCGTCTAATAAGGGCAACTGTTTACCGCTCAGACATGCCTTAAGTTCTGGATTTTCCTCCCAGCCGCATTTGAATTTATCTTTGCTTATCTGTACCTTGCCGCAGCGGCCGTAAGATTTATAGCACTCATATTCAGGTTTGTATTCGCACGTTGAAATTCCACCTTTGTTTGAAGTATCGGCCTGACCGCCCTCGACGCATAATTGCCCGCTACAACCGCTAACCACACATTCCTGAATTGCGGGCTGAGGTGTGGCCATTAAAACTGCCAATACTAGTGCTTTCATATAAATTTCTCCTAAAAACAATATTTTATCTATTGGGAAATAAATATTCAGTAATGAAAATCCCGTTTGACAGTTCACCGGAACAGGCATATTTTCCGCCAATTCAAATTGGCGCGTAAAAATGTCAGCTCAAAACCAGTCTTCAGGAAAACTTTTTGCCCTAGCGTTAGGCTCAGTGGGAACCGTATATGGAGATATTGGAACCAGCCCCCTATATGCATTCAGAGAGTCGGTAAACGCTGCAGCGCGCGGCGGGGTAGTGCAGCCAAATATGGTGATAGGTGTTCTTTCTCTGATCTTGTGGGCTCTGATACTTATTGTAACAATCAAATATGTTTTGCTTCTTCTGCGTGCAGATAATAACGGTGAGGGAGGAATATTATCTTTGATGTCATTGCTGCAGGGTTCGCTCAAAAAGAAAAAGGTAAAGCTTGGCAGGCTGGTTGTTTATATTTCTATTGTGGGTGCCTCGTTGTTTTACGGTGATGCTATCATAACCCCCGC
>CAYVII010000094.1:0-5944 GCA_964451475.1 uncultured Rickettsiales bacterium | reverse complement strand
TGATGCAGACACTCACAAAGGTGAAGAAGGCAAATTTGAAAAATATTTCAGCCCTAAAGCTGGCCAGCAATAATATTACTTTACTGTAAACTGAACTTCTAAAGCCCTTTCACCCTGTGAGAGGGCTTTTAGTTTATGCACTCCACGCTGCAGCTTCCACATGAATTTATTTGCAGTTCCCTTGTAAATACTTACCCCGTCCAGAATAAATTCCACTTCCTGCCCTGCTTTTAAACCACTGACCGCAAATTCAAAATACTGCCTGTCAGCAGGCACGCGCGGGTCAACCGCCATTTCCAGCCCATTGGTCGGGCGCACAATACTAAATATCTCAGCCTTTGCTTTTTTAATAATATCAGGCCCTGTACCCGCCTTAAAATATTCGGTGCGCTTCACACATTCGGCGTTACGGTCATTGATGCAGATATCCTGCGTGGTCAGCTTAGGACTTAAGAACAAAGCAGCAGTTTCCCTGTTGTGGTTAAGCTCTTTCATAATTCCGCGAACTGCCAGTGCAGGCCCTGTTGAACCTGTCAGGCCTTTAGTAGCCTCACGGTTTATATTACCCATCCACACGCCAACCACATATTTATAATTATATGCAACTGCCCACGCGTCGCGGTGATCATTAGATGTACCGGTTTTTATGGCCGTTTGCACAGGGAAGTTCATAACGCTGTTCGCGCCGCCAAACTCCCACAATCTTGCCCATGGGTCTGAAAGTATGTTGCCTGTTATACTTGCCGCTTCTTCCGAATAAATTTGCGCCCCTTCATTAATATTCTGCTCAAGCACGGATTTAAGCTCAATATATTTGCCGCGATTGGCAAGCGCCGCATAAGCACGCACCAGCTCAAACAAACTTACCTCGCCGTTACCGAGCGCCAGCCCTTCATCATAAAAATCTGCCTGCTTATCAAGGCTTTTAAAACCAAGCTTGTGCAGCTTCTTTAAATATTCTTCAGCCCCAACATAATTAATGGTTTTAAGCGCAGGTATGTTAAGCGAATTTCCAAGCGCCTGACGCAAGGTAACATCCCCGTAATAAATAGAACTATAATTGCGGAAATTATGCAGCCCGCGCCCCACTGCTTCAGAATATGGACTGTCATCAATAATAGTTGCCGCCGTCCAGCCTTTATCCATCACCTCGGTATATAAAAATGGTTTCAGCGCAGAACCGGGTTGACGTGGGCTAAGCACCATATTTATTTTGCAGCCCGATGCTTCAAAATTACTTTCCTCACAGCCCTGCCCAACAACTGCCCACGCAATTATTTCTCCGTTAGTATGGTCAACCACCAGCGCCGCAGCATTTGTAACATTCTTGGCTTTAAGCGCATTTAATCTGGCTTTTAGCAGCTTATATGTTTTATTCTGGATGTCTGAGTCCAGCGTGGTACGTACTCTCCCGCGGGAAATATAAGGACCAACATTCTCATCACGTTTTATATATTCAACAAAACCTTGTGCATCGGCAACCATATCAGGCTTTAGCAGTTCAAATTTTTGCGGCGTAAGTTTGACGTTCAGCTTTTTTGCCAACTCATTTATCGGCGTTTCAATACCATCTGGCTTTTTATAAAGGTCAAACTTACTAGGCGCACGCACCAGCACGGCAAGCGCCAGCATTTCTTTTTCGTTCAGGCTATCCGGTGAACGGTTAAAATAATAACGCGATGCCTGCACAACCCCTTTACGGTTTGCCGTGTACGGCACTTGATTCAAATAGAACTCAAATATTGTTGATTTATTTACGCGCGCATCCAGCTCCAGCGCCTCAAGAGTTTCTATCCATTTAGACCAGATATTGCGCGGGCGCGGATGCAGCAAACGCACCACCTGCTCTGTTATTGTACTTGCACCGCGTCCTGCACGCCTTTGCCGTACAAGGCTTTTTACTGCACTCGCACGGGCAAGCCAATCAACCCCGCCATGCTCGTAATAGCGCTTATCCTCGGCTGTTATGAATGCCTTTTTCAAAAGGTCGGGCATCTGGTAAAGCGGTTTTACATCATATAAATTCCAGCGGTTCTGGTACGATATATTAAGCGGCCTTCCCTGCCTGTCCTGCACCTGCATTTTTTGGAAGCCTGAATAGACCTTATAAAAATCTTTTGACGGAGATTGAAAATCCGCCAACGTTTTTATAACGAATACTGCAAACAAGATTGCCGGCAGCCATAATGCTTTCTTTATCATTGCGGTGTAATGGTCAGAAGCTCAGATATTCCTTTGCCGTAAACATCAGGATCATACATCTCTTCGGCCTTCACCGGCATAGCGCTGAACTTGCCCGATGCTATTGCCTGCGCAGTGTAAGACAAATGGTAATTGCCCGGCTCAAGATATTCTGAATAGAATACCGCACGGTCATTACGCAGCTCTTTATGATAAAAACCGTAATAACCATAGCCGTATGTTATCCAGTCGCCGCCTTCCTGCTCCGCCCTGTCTAAATCAACCGATGATGTATTCGCAAGATCACGGTTTATAGCTTCAAGGCCACCCGGTATAGGGTCATCCACCACCACAAAATTACGTGCGGCCGGAACTTTGACATAGATATCAACCTTTATCTGGTCACCCTGCTTTATCTGGGCAGGCAGCTTAAGCTCTTCAAACTTGTTCTTACGAAGAATGCTGTATTTACGCTCAATTTCAATACCCGCATTTGTGTATTTATCCTTACCTTCTTTCGGCACATAGCTCATGCGTGCAGCATAATAAAGCCTGCCGTCACCACTACGTTCAATGCCAAGCTGCATTTTGCGGCCTGCATCTTTTGCAGTGAATGGCTTTTCTGAAAGCACAGGCTTATCAGTAAAGCTTGTAAAGTTTGCAGTGCCGATATTTGCATTATCAAGCTTTACGCTTACCTGCATGTCAGGCGTTGTTTTCTCATACACACGCGCATAATCAATCAGCGCATTCATACAGAACATATTTTCCTGGGTATTCTCCCAGTAATTACGCTGCCCGCGCCCTTGCGTGATACTGCGTGTAAGCTTGAACGGCACATCGGCCACAAGGCTTGCGCCCGCACCTTCACCATATTTCACAAAGGCTGAAAGCACCGCGCAATTATCACGCATCGGCGTGGAAAGTATGCGCGAATATGCATCAGAAAGATTTTCAGTGAATGTGAACTTACCGCCCGATTGGTTGGCATAGCTCAGAATATTCTTGGCACTTTCCTCTGCGATCTTCTCGGCACCCGGAACAGAAACGGCCGCGTTCAGGTAGTTTGATTTACCGAACAGGCTCATATTCTTGAAGTGGCCGTGGTAACGCTCAAGCTCAGGCAGGCTAAGCTTTCCACTACCTGCAAGCGCATTCAGCGCAACTGCGCGGATGGTTGCCTTCATACCGTCATCATAATAATCTGGCACATTGTCATTACGCAGGAAGTTCTGCAAATATGTATGCAGCTTGCTTTCCACATTTTGCGGGACTTTGTAGCCCGCAGCCTTCAACCAGTTAAATGAAAGTGCTGTGTACACGCTCAAATAAGGGTCAACGCGACTATCTTCAGGTATGTAATAAGCCATACCGCCGTTAGGTGCTTGGTATTGCGCGGCAATATCCAGCGTTGATTGCGGCAGGTCGGCCGAACCAAGCCATGCAAGGCTCAAATACTGGTTAAGGCTGTTATAATGTGAAGCCATAACCGCCTTCGTCATTTTCTGCTCCCAGCACATATACGGGTAATCACGCATATATTCGAACGCGCCATCTACGTTACCAATAACAGTCGGTGACGTAACAACGCTAATCCCGCCCACATCGGTATATATATCTTTCGGGACAAGCAATGATTCTGTCACCACATCTTTTTCGGTAGTCCCGTAAGTTGCGGCAGTTTCCAAAGACCTGCGTTTATTGATGATAAGTTTATGAGTTATTGCATCCTTATCAATATTATCGGAAGCATAAACCTTGAAAACCATTTCACCCGCTTTGCTTGTTGTAACAGGTACTTTCACCAGCTCACGCTTATAAGGCGCAAGCGTGACTTTTTTGGTCAACAGAACTTTTGTTGTTTCAACTTTTATGTTCAGGTCACGCGGTTTATCGGTGCGGTTCATAACCGTGAACGCAGCATCAAAACTATCACCCTCTGTAACCTGATTTGGCATTGCAGGCTGAACTTCGGTCTTTTTATTGGTCTTGAAGTTATGATCACCAAGCCCAACCCTGTCAGAAGGGGTGGTTGCAATTGCCAGAACGCGCCAGCCAGTAAGGTTGTCAGGCAGTTCAAAATCAACCGCCGCTTCACCGTTTGCATCGGCTTTGATGCTAGGGTTCCAGTAGCTCACATATTTGAACACATCACGCATTGAAAGGTTTGAGCCGCCGTCACCGCCGGGGTTTGCGCCTTTTTTCTCAAACTTCTGGCGGCCAACAAGGCGCATCAGCAGGTTGTAATTGCGCATATCAAGGCTATCAAGGTTATACAGCCCACGGTACGGGTCATAATAATCTTTGCCGCCCGCAACAAGGTCAAGCACCGCCTCATCAAGCACCGCAACCGCAAATTCTATTGGATCTTCCTTGCTTTTGAACTTTGGCTCTGCCTTAAGCTCAAGCGTAACTATTTCACGCGGACGATATTCTTTTTTGTCCGTGCTCGCAGTCACCACCATTTGTTTATATTCATCATTCACCGGCACCGTAACGTAACCGCTGCGGAATGTAGGCTTGCCTAAATCAACCTGATCTTTGATAGGTTTATCGGCACGCGGGGAGAATATAGTGACAGACATATAAAAACCCGGCAGGTAATCCGGCTTCACCGGAATTTCTATTATCGCCGCGCTTTCATTCAGCTTCTTCACAAAATGGTCAATAACGCCGTAACGCTCAACCGTAACAAGCGCAGTTCCGCCCGGATATGGGTTCTTCACCATATATTTTGCGGTCTCGCCAACTTTGTAAGAATTCTTTTCAGGTACAATTGTAAGCGCGTTATTTTCATTCTCTTCATTCCACAGAACATAATCAGAACCGCTTGCATAGAAGCTGCTTTCTGTAACATGCTCGTTATCTTGAGTATCCTTCACACGGCCTGTAACGCGGTAATAACCTGACTCTTTAGGGGTAAAACGGCACACCATTGGCACACCAAGAGTTCTTACCTTACAGCCACCTGCATATTTCCAAGTAATGTTATTTTTCGATGTATAGGCATTGCCCGCGCTTTTTACTTTTGCAGTGGTCACTACTTCTTTTTCAATAGTAAGTTCCGCACGTGCATCTTTTATGATGCCGCCTTTTTCATCGGTCACTACATAATTTATCAAACCCTGTTTGCCGCTTTCAAAAACCCAGCTACCAAGCTTAAGGCCAATGAACCTGTCAACGCCCGCATATGTAGCACGTGAGCTGCCGGCATATGCTTTGCCGCGGTCATCCTGCACCGCAGTTTCAACCATCAGGCCACCGTAGTAAATATTTTTGCTTTCAATATCAAAAGACGTTTCAAACTCGCCTTTATCATTCAGCTTGTCCTGCTTTTCAAATATCTGTGATTCGCTTGTGCTGTTGATATATGAATTAAAGTAATAACCGCGCAGCTGCGGGTTTTCAGGTTCAAACCATTTCTGCGTCAATATGCCTGTAACACGCACATTTGCATCAGTATAAGGCCCGCCCGAATGCAGTTTAGCAAAGCTTGAGACTTTTACGCTGTCACCTTTCTTGAATATCTCACCGTTAAGCTGGTTGGTAACTTTGAACGGTGCAGGAGTAAAATCACTCACCAGCACACGCGCCGGATACCATGTGTAATCAATAAAATCAGAACTCAGGCGGAAGCTGTACCAGCCTATTTTGGCATTAGAAGCAGTTTTATATTCACCGTCTATTGCGCCGAATTCATTAAGCTGCAAATTTTCAACCGTGCTTACAACATTATCTGTAGGGTCAAGTATCTCTAGCTTAT
>CAYVII010000093.1:0-5946 GCA_964451475.1 uncultured Rickettsiales bacterium | reverse complement strand
TTATCTTGCAGCAAAAAAATTCACCGGATATGAAGTTACATCAGCCAATTTATTTGTATTTGCGGTCTGCGGCAGCTTTTCAGTTATTTGCGCAACTATCTGCTGTGCGGAGCTATCGGTCACATCACCGACTATGCCTATAGTTATATTGTCGCGCGCGAATTTATTTGCCACGAAGTTTATAAGGTCATCTGCCGATATATTATTAAGCGTGGTCAGGTCACCGTCTTTTAAATAAGAATATGAATGGCCGGCAAACATAAGGCCGGTGAATTTTTTTGCTGCAAGATAATCGGCGCTTTCATCGGCCTTTTTAATATTGCTGGCAATTTGCGAACGCACGCGCTCAATATCTTCCGAATTGAACAGGGGTTCAAATATAGATGACTTCAAAAGCTTTAGCGCAAGGTCAAGATTACCCGTAACTGTTTTTAGCGTGATGTAGAAATCATCTTTATCGGCATCGTAACCGATCTGGATCGCGTTCTCGTCAAGCATACGCTGGAAGGTCTGGCTGTCATATTCCCCTGCTCCTTCGTTCAGCGTGCCGCTAACGAAATTGGCAATGCCCTGTTTACCTGCGGGGTCATGTGCGTAGCCTGCGCCCTTAAATGCTATTTTAACGGCAATTATAGGCAGCGAGTTATCTTTTATAACCCATGCTTTTACGCCGCCTGAGCTTAACTCATCCACATGCGTTGCGGCATTTGCCTGGAACGAGAAAAATATGATGAATAAAAACGCGTATATCTTTTTCATATTATTTGCTGTCCAAAATTCCGGTTACGCTTGATGATGAATTCAGCACGTCCTGCGCTGCCTGCTGTATCTGTTCAGACGTTACCGCGTTTATGCGGTCACCCCATGTAGTTAAATAATCAGGGTCAAGTCCAACCACGGTTGCCTCACCTGCCAAATAACCCATTTCCTGTATGCCTTCGCGTGAATATATCTGGTCAGAGATAAGTGATTTCTTTGCAGACTCCAGTTCTTCTTCGGTCACGAACTGATCTATTGTTTTCTGCACTTCTTCATTTATTGCCTGTTCCAGTGTTGCAATATCTGCCTTTTCAGAAGGTATCGCGAATATAGTAAACTCGGAAGGGCCGCGTTTAAGGTCATTATAATATACGCCCACATTCACTGCCAGTTTCTGGTCTATAACAAGTGATTTATAAAGGCGTGAAGTTGTACCGCCGCCAAGTATCTTTGAAAGTACTACAAGCGGGAATACATCTTCCGAATTGCCTGACCTGTGGCTTGGCGCAAGGTAGTTACGCCAGAATTCAGGTGCTTTTACACGCTCATCATTCAGTTCAACACGTTTTGCCGAGGTTAGCTCGGGCATGCTGAACTCTTCATGTTTAGGCAGATCGGATTTTTTTATGCCGGCATAATATTTCTCGGCCAGTTTTTTAACTTCGGCCGCGGTCACATCGCCTGAAACTACTAGTATCGCATTATTTGGCGCGTAGTATTTTTTGTAAAAATCCAGCGCGTCTTTTTGGGTCAGGCCTTTAATGTCATTTTCCCAGCCAATTATCTGCGTTCCGTACGGATGGTTGAAATACATTGCAGCGTCCATCTGCTCATTTAACAGGCGGCGCGGGCTGTTATCAATTGTCATGCGGCGCTCTTCAAGTATCACCTTGCGCTCTGCATCCACCTGATTTGGTTTAAGTTCAAGGTTACGCATACGGTCTGCCTCAAGACGCATTACCATCTCAAGCTTTTCCTTTGCAATATTCTGGTAGTAGGCCGTGTAATCATGGCTGGTGAACGCATTTTCACGCCCGCCGTTCTGCGCCACTAATTTAGAGAACTCACCTTCGGGGTGGTTAGGCGTGCCTTTGAACATCAAATGCTCAAGGAAGTGGGCGATACCTGTTTTGCCGCGCGGGTCTTCCATTGCGCCGACCTTATACCACATCATGTGTGAAACTGCCGGAACTTTGTGGTTAGGTATCACAATAACCTGTAGGCCGTTTGCAAGGTCAAACGTCTGGTACCAGCCTTCATTGAAGTTCCACTTGATCTCACGCTTTGGCGTCTCCACCAAATAATACATCATTATTGCAAAAGCGGCTAATAGTATGCCGCTAATTAAATATCTTCTCGAAGAACGACTTATCATGATTTATGCTTTTTGCTGGGGTTTCGCCTTCCGTAATTGGCTTGTTTTCTTTTTTATTGGCATCGATACGTTCTTTTTCGCCCTTAGGGTCAACCACGGTCTTATCAAAATTATTATTAGACATTGTTTCAAGTGTGCCGAGCACGCCCTGATCCTGCTCTTCCTTATATTCCTGCTTCAAAGTACTGCGGATGTTATCATCTTTGCTTTCCGTTCCGGCATTTTTAAGCAGGATGTTCTCACCTTCTGATTTTTCTACAACCGGTTCAGGTTGTTTAGGCGCGTCAGTTACAGCGGGATTTGCTTCTGTAGCAGGTTTATCCGCAGATGCGCCGTCAGTTGCCGTTGTATCCGACGGGGTTGTATCTGTTGGAGTTGCATCTGCCGGAGCCGTATCAGATGTCAGGCCGGTATTTGCGCCAATTGTTGCGTCTGTAAGTCCCGCAAGCGGGTCTGTGCTCGGAACTCCTTCAAGCGCTGGAATGCTTTCAGAAGGTTTTGGCTGTTCACCGATAAGCGCATTACGCGCGCTGTCACGCGGGCTGGTCACGTTAAGCGGTTCTTCACCGGGTGCAGGCGGGCGCAGCTTGAAGCTTGGAGGAACTTCCAGCTTTGGTTTACGCTCTACTGCAAATTCATCAGGGCCTTCACGCTTAAGGCCAAGCTCTTCTTTCACGTTGCCGCTGCATGCAGAAAGCGCCACAAGTAAGGCCATGCCAAGGCACGGTAAAAATGATTCTTTTCTCATCGCTTCCTTATATCAAAAAACGATTCAACTACAAGCAGGAAAACACCCACCGAAATTGCAATATCGGCCACGTTGAATGCAGGCCAGTGGTTGCGGCCTATATAAAAATCAAGGAAGTCTGCCACTGCCCCGTAAATAACACGGTCAAGCGCGTTACCAAGCGCGCCGCCAATTACCATGCCAATGGCAACTGTCTGGAATTTAGAGTTGGTGCGTTTCATCCATACAAACAGGAAACAGCAAATGGCGAATGCCATCAGCGCCAATATATATGCGTTGGAAGGGCTGCCGTCATTGAACATGCCAAAGCTTATGCCGTAATTCCACACCATCACCAAATTAAAGAAGCTGGTAACTTCTATTGTGCGGCCGTCTATAATGCCAACTACGTGCAGCATTATATATTTATGAAGCTGGTCGGCGGCAAATACCGCAAGCGCAATTATTATTCCTGTTTTTAATTTCGGGTTTTTCATTTGATGTTCTTTGCTGTGGTTACATCATCCTCTATCTGCTTTTTAAGTTCCTGCAAAGAGGCAAATTGTTTTTCGGGGCGGATGAAGCTTAAAAGTTCAACCTTTATGGCCTGCCCGTAAATATCTTTGGAAAAATCAAACAAATGTACTTCAAGTAATTCTTTTTTGCCGTCCAGCGTTGGGCGCACACCAAAATTTGCTACTCCGTCGCCAAAATTGGTGCGTACTTTATATACGCCGTATTTTGGGCGGATGATATTTGGTTTTAGCCTTATATTTGCGGTGGCAAAGCCAAGCTCGCGGCCTTTTGCGTCACCGTGTATTACGTGGCCTTCTATAAAATGGTCGTGACCCAGCAAAAATTTTGCAGTGGCAAGGTCACCTGCTTTTAAGGCAGCGCGTATCTTTGATGACGAATAAACAAGACCGTTATCTTCAACTGCATTTAGCATGGTGTAATTTTCCCCAAGCTCTTTACGCAGTAGCTCTGTATTTCCTTCCCTGCCCTTGCCGAAAACAAAATCATAGCCCGTTACAACGCGGTTGTGTTTCAGGTACTTTTCTATGAACTCGTGCGGTGTAAGTGACGCCAGTTTGCGGTTGAACTTTAATATATAGCAGTTTTCCACCCCTGCTTTTTCAAGCAGATTCATTTTACCTTTTAATGAAGTTATGCGGATAGGCAGCGCCTGCGGGCGGAAAAGATGCGCGGGATGCGGCTCAAAAGTTATAACTGCCGGTTTAAGGCCGTTTTCCTTTGCTAACCATTTGGCTTTCTTGATAATTGCGGCATGCCCCTTATGTACGCCGTCAAAGTTCCCCAGGGCAATTACCTGCCCTTTTTCAATAGTTTGCGGATTATAGTGGATTTGCATGTTGACAAATGCTCTTTAGAGGAATAAAAGACCCCTCCTTATTAAATAATTTAACGGTGAAGTCAAAATGAAACGTACATTCCAACCAAGCAAAATAGTTCGCGCACGCCGTCACGGTTTCCGCGCACGTATGGCAACTCTAGGTGGCCGTAAAGTTATTAACGCACGCCGCGCTAAAGGCCGTGCAAAACTTGCCGCTTAAAACACTAAAAAAACGCGCTGATTTTCTGGCGGCTGCTAAAAGCGGCCTAAGGCGCGGTACACTCTCTTTCAATTTACAGGCCAACCCTAACGGACTTGATGAAGTCCGTGTTGGCTATACCGTTTCCAAAAAAGTTTCCAAACTGGCAGTTACGCGCAACCGCGTAAAGCGCCGCCTGCGCGCTGCGGCACAAAAAGCATTTGCAGATGCAAAAACCGGTTATGATTATGTTCTGATAGGAAAACCCGAAGCAGAACGCCGCGATATGAAATTACTGGAAGGCGATATAAAATACGCCTTGAGAAAGATACATGCTGAGACTGTATAAAATTTTTATATCACCTTTGCTCGGACATAACTGCCGTTTCATGCCCACCTGCTCCGAATATGCAGATGAGGCAATAAAAAAACACGGTCTAATAAAAGGCGGATGGCTTGCCTTTAAGCGCATACTTAAGTGCAACCCGTTTTTTGGCAAAGGTTATCAGGTTGACAACGTACCCGAAAAAGAATAGTTGAAACCGCATGAACTATAATCCTCAGGAACATGACCCCGAACACCAGAGAAGACTTTTTCTGGTAGTTATACTTACAACTATAGTTATGGGGGGCTGGTATTATTTTTACCAGATGCCGGTTCAGCAGGCTAAACAGAAAGCGCAAATAGAGGCGCGCGCCATTGCCGCGCAAAAAGCACAGGCCGAAGCGGCAGCGGCCGATACATCTGCAATTACAAACAGCGTTGTTAACTCTAACGGCGTTAAAATTCCCGAGCTGACGCGTACGCAAGTGCTTGAGCAGTCCCCGCGCGTAAAAATAAGCAACGGCAAAGTTCACGGCTCTATCCGCCTTGTCGGCGCAAGGCTTGATGATGTTACGCTTGCCAATTATCATGAGCAGCTTAGTAAAACCAGCCCTGAAGTTGCGCTTATGAGCCCTAAGACAAAAGGCGCATCTAACTTTATTGATATTGGCTGGATAGGTTCTGACGCAAATTCAAAAGCACCCGACGGCAACACACAGTGGAAGCTTGAGCAAGGCACTACCCTTACCCCGCAAACACCGGTTACACTTTCGTGGGATAACGGCCAGGGACAAAAATTCTTCATTGATTACTCTATCGATGAGAATTTCATGTTCAGCATTTCGCAGCGCATAGAAAATTACGGCACTACGGAAGCAAGGTTCTTGCCGTTTGGCCTTATCAGCAAATCCGAGCGTATTGAAGAAGAGCAGTTCATATTACACACAGGCCCCATGGGCGTTATGGATGGTACGCTTACCGAAATTTCCTACGGTGACTTGCGTGAAAAACCTTTGCATGAGTTTGATAACTCAACAGGCTGGATAGGTATTACCGATAAATACTGGTTCAAATCACTTATCCCGCAAAAAGACGAGCCATACAAAGCAACATTCCGCCAGAGCATTAGCGGTGATATTGAGCGCTTCCAGATAGATTACCTTGGCAAAGAACGTGTTGTAAAACCCGGTGAGAAAGCTTCTTACGG
>CAYVII010000092.1:0-5959 GCA_964451475.1 uncultured Rickettsiales bacterium | reverse complement strand
GTTACCAAGGAATGTAAGTTCCGGACCAATATTTACTCCCAGCGCATCGCAACCAAATTGGGTTCTTATCCAGTAAGTGTCATATGCTGTTGAGTAGCTGCCAGCAATATCAAGCTGAGTAGAAGCACTTGGTTTGAATTGGCTTTCTATTTGCCCTTTTAAGCCTGTTTCAGAACCATTGACATCATTTGCAGGATCATTAGGTGAAAGATCATGGTTCTGATAATCAATACCAACCAAGAATGTCAGACGAGAAGCGGTAAGGGCATTCTGAGCAAGGAATTTCTGGTAACCTACCATTAGATCACCTGATGTAATATCGCCATCAATGCTGGGAGCGGGTGAGCGCGAATAATCATAACCACCAGCGCCAATTAAAGCGCGTGCTAAAAAACCGTCTTTATCAAGATCACTATTAAGAGCTGTAATGCCGCCAATATATGTGTAGTGTGAATCTTCTGTCAGGGACGTTCCGGCAAATATTTGAGTGCTTCTTGCTTCTGCAGTATTTGAAAGAAGTGTCAACGCCACGCCGGCCAATAGTATATTTTTTAGCATAATGTCCCTTTAATTTAGGATTTTAATATAGGGATAATTTTAGCATAAGGATATAAAAGTCAAAAGATTGTTGTTATTTTGCAATGTTTAATCCCGACCGCGTTGCAGCTGTGCAATAAGTTGATAACAGAATAACGGCGTAGCTTTGCACCATCAAGGCCGGTTTCGGCAAGTGAGTGTAATGCCTCTTTGCCTGATATTTCTATTTTAAGAAGTTCGGGACCTTCCTTCCCAAAAAACATGCCTTCATAAATATTTCCGTTTGTAAGTTCTGAAAATATTATCAGTGTAGCCTGATTGTTTTTTGAAAAGCCGGATATAACACCGTAGCCATTATTTAACAATACTGCATTCCATTCAAGTTTCGTGGAAGTTTCAGAGTGAAAGCCGAAACAGGATAATATTATATCAGAAGGTGTTTTGAAATGGGCGTGCCGGTGCAAAAACTCCCGGTGCCAGTCAACTGAATAAAGGCTGTTTGCCAGAAGATCTCTTTGCGAAGCAGATGACCATAATAACCGACCTTCAAGTATCTGGGTGTTATTCTGCAGAGCCGATCTTTCAATCTGCATTTTTAATTTTAACTCACCTGCAGAAAGGAAGGCGGTGAATTCCAATATATCTCCGTTTTTGAAATGTGGCTTACCGTAAAAGCTTAGCCTAGCGTATTCCTCTGAGATGCTGCTAATGCAACCATATGAATTTTTGTGAGTAATAACGGGAATAGGAAGGTCAAAGCGGAAATAATCATGGGTATTGTTTGCTACGCTGCGTGATTTCTGTACGAAATGAAGAACGCGCGCTACAGTGTATAATGCCCATACAGATGATAAAATGAAAAGATCAACCGTGAACCCGCGTGAAACAGGAGTGTGCATATCTATATAAGGGGTTACGCCTGAGGCTATGGCTAAGATGTAATCAACTATCGGACCGGTTCTGAACCCTGTATTTATCATGTGGAATACACCAATGATTATAGAGGCTATACTCAATACCATTATAAAGAGTTGAGGTGCCATTAGCCGCCAGCTAACTACTCCGCGTGAAGTTTTATGAGAGCTGCGAAAGCGGATCTTACTACTAAAAACTCCGGCAGATGCGGATATGTAAACCGGCCAGCGTGCCATGGAGAATATCTCATTCGCCCAGTAGCGCGTAAACCCACAGCCAATTTCCTGCAGGAGAGCGTAAGAAATAAAAGGGAATGTCATTATCACCAGTGTATTAAAAACAGTGACTGTGAATGATTGCAGACCGAATATAAGTGTCAGGCAAGGTATCAGGAAGATAAGCAATTGCTGCCATCCTTCTAAATAGATAACGCTTAGAAAGAAATAATGTAGCTTTTGTTTCAGCGTCAGGCCTTTGCAGAACAAGACATTCTCTTCACGCACTGCCTGTAAATTGCCAAAGCCCCAGCGGTGCCGTGTTTTATAATATTCGCTCAGATCTGCGGCGGCAAGACCATAAGCAACAGGCTCGTTTATATATACTGTTTTCAAACCCGCTTTGTGCAGGCATAGAGAGGTATGGGTATCTTCCGTGACCGTAGATGTTGGTATACCGCCAATGAGATCCAAAGCAGCACGCCTGTAGGTGACCCCGGTTCCTACGCATTCCGCCGCATTAGAGGCATCAGCACATGGTTGCGATATACCGTAGAAAACAGACTGGTCATGCCATAAAGCACCATTTTTTGCGTTCACATACTGGAATGCATTAGTGTTATAATAATCTTGCGGTGTTTGCACCATCGCAACTTTATCATCAATAAAAAAGCCTAGCATTAAATCAAGCGCGTGTGGCATTGCAATGTGATCTGCATCAAATACAGTAACATAATCTGCCGTGCTGTTTTGCAGCCCGTAATTAAGGTTACCGGCTTTTGCATTGGCGTTATCCGGACGGCGTAAATAATCAACTTCAAGCTCTGCGGCCAATTGTTTTAAGTCATCGCGTTTACCGTCATCAAGAATGATTGTGCGGTGCGGATAGCTGATATTCTTTGCCGCCATGACTGTGTGGCGGATTATTTCCAGAGGTTCTTTATATACAGGCAGCAGTACATCCACCTTCAGGCCCGGTGGTGACGGAATGGGATCACGGTGATTATAGTTCCAGGAATTGAAAACTGCTTTAAGGCCAAGTATGAATCCCACACATTCTGCAATATAATAAGCAAGAGAAAGGCCTAAAGATTCAGGGTTGATTATTGTGTATCGCCATGAAAGATAGGTAAGAAGAGTAGTGACATAAGTAAGTGCCATGATACGCCGCCATAATTTACGGCGTGCAAATTTTTCCTGCATTTGGCGTGAAACGGAAATGCAGGGGTGTTTTTCTACGTCGCTACTTGTGGGTGCTTCATTTTCATCAGAATATGATTTTAAAAGGTTATTTATCATTCATTAGCCTAACTTGCCGCCCGCATAGTATTTGTAAGTTTATAAAAAGCAATTGATTAGTGAGCGGTAAAACCTGCAGTCAATGCATATGCCGGCGGCGTTGATAGTTATTAACTGGCATTCCGGTATAAATGCAAACAGCTTCTCTTGAAAATTCTATTTTTGAGAATGGGATGGGGAAAAATCATAATTTTTGTTTGGTAATATACTGTATTTGTTAAACTTCTGAGCTGGCACGTGGGTTGCAGTTCCTTGTTAAAGAGGGAATTATGCAAGCAGAAATAACAGAAGCAACCGGCCGGAACTTGATAGAATATAAATTATCATCTGCGCTGACCATTGATAGCGTGGAAAACCTGGCGAACGTTTTAAAGGCTTTTTTAGTAGAGAATAATAAAAATCCGTGTCTTGCACTTGATGCATCTGGTGTTGAGGTAATTACTACGCCGGGCGTGCAGATGATAATTGCACTTGGCAAAATTCTGGAACGCCATTCCGGTAAGCTGGAGATAAATAATCCAACAGAAGTTTTTGTAAAAGCTTTTGAAACTTTAGGCTTAAGGCATTTGCTTCAAAAATGGAGCGTCAATAATGGCTAAGAAGATCCTTACTGTTGATGACTCAAAAACTATGCGTCAGATGGTTTCATTTACGCTTAAAGGTGCCGGCTTTGAAGTTATGGAAGCTGAAGATGGTCTTAACGCGCTGGAAATTCTGGGCAATGAAAAAGTTGATCTGGTAATTACCGACCTGAACATGCCTAATATGGACGGCTTTGGTCTTATTGATGCTTTGCGGGCCGACGAAGTTCATAAATTCTGCCCTATATTAATGCTTACCACAGAGTCTGACCCGCACAAGAAAGAACGCGGAAAGTCATCTGGCGCTACCGGCTGGATAGTAAAACCATTTAACCCGGAAAAGCTAATCCAGGTTGTAAATAAAGTGCTGGTGTAGGGGGAAATATGGACGAAATGGCGGAATTTAAGATAACGTTTTTTACAGAATGTTCTGAGCTTCTGGTTGATATGGAAGAGCGTTTGCTGAAGCTTGAAGCCGGTGTTTTTGATAAAGACGCACTTAACGCAATTTTCCGTTGCGCACACTCAATAAAGGGCGGTTCAGGCGCATTCGGTATGAACCGCATTATGAATTTCACGCATATTCTGGAAGCATTGCTTGATAAAATGCGTGAGGGCGAGATCCTTCCAAGCCAGGAAACTGTGGATGTACTCTTAAAATCTGCCGATGCGGTAGTGAAAATGCTGGAAGCAGAAAAATCCGGCACGGAAGCACCTGCAGATCTGGAAACCGGCCTTGCGGCAGCTTTGCAAAGCTTTACCTCAGGCAGTATAGCGCCGGTTCCGGCAGGAGTAGTGCAGCAGGTAATAAAAACTTCTGAGGTAAAAGACTCTACTTACGAAATTACTTTTAAGCCAAATAAAGAATTATTCAGTACAGGAAATGAGCCTTCACTTATCTTGCGTGAGCTTACAGGCCTTGGCACGGCTGAGGTGAATGCGGATATTGAATCAATCCCTGACCTTGAAAATATTGAGCCAACGCAATGTTACATCAGCTGGAATATAAAACTTACAACAGACGCGCCTGAAGCAAATATATGGGAAGCTTTTGAATTCGTTCGTGAAGTGGCTGAGATAAAAGTTATAGCGCAAAATACAACAATCCCCCCAGTTTCTTTGCCAGAAGCTGGCGCTCAAGTGGCCACTACCATTTCCCCGGTGGCCACAACCCCTAAAAAATCCCCCGAGGAAGCTGGTAAAGAAGCAAAGACTGCGACAACGGCATCAATCCGAGTTGATATTGATAAGGTAGATAAACTTGTAAATATGGTTGGCGAACTAGTTATTACCGAAGCCATGATCAAAGACCAGGCAAGGGCGCTTCCGCCAGAAAAATTTGCCGACCTTATGAAGGGTATTGAGGAGCTTTCGCACCATACGCGTGAACTTCAGGAAGCGGTGATGTCGGTGCGGATGCAGCCGGTGAAATCAATATTCAGCCGTATGCCGCGTATTGTGCGCGATACGGCAGCGCAGCTTGGTAAAGATATCCAGCTCATTCTTTCCGGTGAAAATACTGAGGTTGATAAAACAGTTATCGAGCAGCTTGGTGACCCGCTAACCCACATGATCCGTAACTCGGTTGACCATGGTATTGAATCACCTGACCAGCGCGTTTGGAATGATAAGCCTTTGCAGGGTACTATACATTTATCAGCTTACCAGCGCAGTGGCCGCATTATAATTGAGATTCAGGATGACGGTGCAGGTATTAACCGCACGCGCGTTCTGGCAAAAGCAGTTGAAAAAGGCCTGGTTGCGGCAGATGCGCAGCTAAGCGACGAAGAAATTGACCATCTGATCTTCATGCCGGGCTTTTCCACCGCGGAAAAAGTTACCGCAGTATCAGGACGCGGCGTTGGCATGGATGTGGTACGCCGCAACATTGAAGCTATCGGCGGTAATGTCCACATCACCAATATGCCGGGCAAAGGCTCCATATTCACAATCTCATTGCCTTTAACGCTGGCGATACTTGACGGCATGATAGTGCGGGTAGGCGCAGAGAATTATATAATCCCTATCACCAGCATTATTGAAACAATGCGCCCGCAAAAAGAGGATGTGAAGAATGTTGAAGGACGCGGCAAGGTTATAAATGTGCGCGGCGAGTTCGTGCCGCTGGTGTTCCTTGATAATATATTCGGCATCCAGAACGCTGAAACTGACCCTAGCAAAGCGCTGGTTGTGCTGGTTGAAAGCGGCAAGCAGAAAATGGGGCTGGTAGTTGATGAACTTATTGGCCAGCAGCAGGTTGTGATTAAAAGTTTAGAGAGCAACTCAGATAAAATTGAGGGTATTTCCGGCGCAACGATTCTGGGCGATGGTAAGGTTTCACTGATACTGGAAATTAACGAGCTTAAACGGGTTTGCCAAAGCACAGGCAAAAATAAAAAACACTTGGAACTG
>CAYVII010000091.1:0-6009 GCA_964451475.1 uncultured Rickettsiales bacterium | reverse complement strand
CTAGACTCTGTAAAATCTAATGCTCTATACGTTGATAACGATGGTGCGGCAGTGATTTTACTCCTATAGAAGCTCCGGATAATTACATTAATCAAGCCGATCCAACAGACATTCAGCCAAAGCACGCACTTATGCTAGACACGAAAATTGATGACGGAAGCCCGGTGGCCAATTCACCGGCTAATAAAATGTTCAATATTACAGATGGCATTGGATGCAGCAACGGCACATATGGCGCAGCAGGATGGGACGCAAGCAGCTATTGTTCTTTAATGATCAAGATGGAAACTTTTCCATAACACCAAAACTATCTGGCGATATCCTGACCGCGTTCTTTTTCCTGGCCAAGCGTTGGCGAATACATCTCACCAAGTTCAAGCACACTTGCTTTTTCAGGCTTTGAAACACCCGCACGCGTCATAACCGCACCAAGATGCGCTACTATTGCAAAAAATTCTTTTGCCTTTTTATTATCGCGCTTTGTGGCAAGGTCTTTAAGGCTTACAATGAAATCCGTAAAATCGCGGAAGTTCTCGCCGATATCATCAATGATATTTGTCGCGGTCTCTTTTATCTTTTGAAGAAAGTTTTTATCCTGTGCCATAGTAATTATATATCATACAGGCTTTGCATTAAGCAATGATGAAGGAATTTTCCCGGTGAAAAAATGAATATTTTGCGCAAAAAAAACACAAAATAATTTATTCCCCTTAGTTTTACGACCCTACAGACACAGCATAAACCATCTGTATTATATACAAAAACACCCCCACTTAAAGACAGCCCCCTAATAGCTAAAATTGTTTAACCTTTTAACCAATTTTTAAACAACCTGTGGGAAAATGGGAATTACTAATAAAACATCTATCTGGCATTTGGGTCATATAGGTGCGGGCATGTAGCCCATCATAATCCAAGTAGGAGAAACATATGACTACAATCAACACAAACATATCTGCATATTACGCACAAAATAACTTGCGTGCTGCAGGTGCGGCTTCGCAATCATCGATTGCGAAACTATCAAGTGGTCAACGTATCATCAAAGCATCTGATGACGTTGCGGCACTTTCAATCGGTACAATTCTTCGTACTAACGTTTCAACTCTTAAAACAGCTCTAGTGAACGCAAACCAAGGTTCGACTCTACTTCAGATCGCCGATGGTGCACTTGCTCGTGTTGGTGAGATCTTGCAGCGTCAGAAAGCACTAGCTACACAGACAAACTCTGGTACGCTATCTGCAACTGAGAAAGGTTACCTAAACCAAGAATTCAGCAAACTTAAAGAAGAGCTAGACCGTATCGTTACTACAACTAACTTCAACGGTGTAAAACTTCTTGACGGTGCTCTTGCGGCTGACAACACAACTCTTGCTACTGAAGCTCCTACAGCACTGGTTGCTGCAGTTGATGATGGCGTAACTGTTGACACTGATATCCTAGTTGGAGGCGAAGCCGCTTTCGCACTGGGCAACGCAGGTACTGCTGGTAACGAAACTATCAACAAACTGATCGGCAGCCTGGCTGACGTAACAGTTGTTGGTGACCTTTCAACAGATGGTTCTGACGACCTAGTGAACTTCATTGTTAACATCAATGGCGTGAACTTCCGTTCGGCTGATATTGATACTGACGCCGGTTCTGATAGAACTGACGTTGTATTCACTGCAACTGACGGTTCTGGCGTAACATTCACTCTGGATATTGAAGATCCGGCTGCTTCTTTCTCTGCAGGCGCGGTTACTCAAACTGAAGTTGATGATTTCGCTGAACTTCTACAGGCTGAACTTGCTAAATTGAATATCTACCAAGACCGTACTCTTGAAGATACTGCTGCTACTGACTCTTCTGCAATCACTGCAGAGAAGTTCAACGGTACAGTTCTGCAAGGTATGGATGGTTCTGATATCCAGCTAGTTGGCAAAGAATTTGCAGACGGTTATGCTCCGAGCATCTCTGGCTTCAAAATCACTTCTATGTCATCTACTGCATTCAAAGCAGAAGTTACTATCAATGGTGTAACATACTCTACAGCTAATGAGCCTGGCTCTGAAACTGGCGTGACTATTGCGAACGACGCCGACTTCACTGACCAAGACATCCAAGGTGCAGGCAACGGTGTTATACGTATGGTAAGCGCTAATGACGCTAACTCATACATTGATATCAACCTAGCATCAGCTGCAGCAACTCTTGACGGTCGTAGCCAATCACTTATGGACGGTATCCAAAACGCTCTTAACGGCGCGTTCGGTTCTGGTTCTGAAGGTGGTGTAGACGTCCAGGTTGGTGTACTTTCAACTGATAAAATCGCCATCCAGCTAGACTCTGTAAAATCTAATGCTCTATACGTTGATAACGATGGTGCGGCAGTGACTATGGATCTTGTATCTGGTGATATCGGTGATATTCAGGAAGCTCTGGATAACGCGATCAAGACTGTAACAGCACGTCGTGCAGACGTTGGTGCTCTACAATCTAGGTTTGGTTATGCTGCTGCTGCTCTTGAAGTATCGGTACAGAACCTAGACGCGGCTCGCGCTCAGTTCCTTGATCCAGATATCTCTGAAGAGTCTACAAACTTCGCGAAATCGCAAGTTCTTCAGCAGGCTGCTATCTCGGTTCTAGCACAAGCGAACCAAATTCCACAAAACCTACTTAAACTTATTGGTTAATAGGTTAAGTTCCGGATGGTCGGGGGGAAGCCCCCGCCATCCATTGTGGAAACCCGGGTAAAAGCAAAGCAAAGACCAGGGTTATATTGATAAGGATAGTTAGGGGTAACTGTCTTTATGAATATAAGACTAAATACTTAAATAGCCGGAATGCATGTAGCTGGAAGGTTATTTTAAGGGGGGAAAAATGGAAGTACCATCAGTCAGTATGGCAGGTGTACTCCAAGGGGCAAATAGCGGACAAGTAGTTGCTAAGAACAACGCCTCTGTTGAAGTACCGGTAGAAAAACCGACATTGGAAGTGCAAGCTTCCAAAATGAGGGAAGACGCCGGTTATGAAGCAGTAAAACAAGCCGCTGAAGCCCTGAAGAGTACCTTCGTAGTATCGGATGTAAGGTTCACCATTTTTAAAGACATCGCCGGTGACTACGTAACAAGGTTTACTTCTTTGCGGGATGGTTCTGTAAAGTACTACCCGCAGAAGTCCTTGTTTGAAACGGTAAAGATAAGAAACGCCCAAATGGACACTATTATTGACGCCAAAGTATAAATGGCGCCTAGCAGTTTAAGGTTATCTCTGCATAAAACAGCTTCACCTTGGCGGGGCTTTTGGTCGTTCATGCTATTATTAAGTCTCATACCAGATATTAGCGGTAAGATAACCGGCTAGAACTACACGGTTTTTTATTGCCATAACCCGCCCGCCCGCCAGTCTGCCGGCCAAGAATTTCCTTGCATAACCATGGCTTTTACCCTATAAGACGCCCCTCAATTAAAAAAGGGCAAATAATATGGCATTAGCTACTAACCTGGGCTTCCCACGCGTGGGCGCCTTCCGTGAACTAAAAAAAGCAGTTGAATCATACTGGAAAGGTGAAACAACGGCGCAGCAACTGCAAGCTACCGCGAAAGAAATTCGCGCAACTAACTGGAAATTCCAGCAAGAAAACGGCATCCAGCACATTCCTTCGAACGATTTCTCATTCTATGACCATGTTCTAGATACTATCGCTCTTGTTGGCGCTGTTCCTCCTCGTTACAAATTCAAAACAGACGGCAAGAACACTGTTGACCTTGATACTTATTTCGCAATGGCACGCGGTGGCCGCGCAGGTGAACTTAAAGACGTTCCTGCAATGGAAATGACCAAGTGGCTAGATACAAACTACCACTACATCGTTCCTGAACTTTCAAAAGAAACTTCATTCGCGCTTTCTTCAACAAAGATATTTGACGAATACTCAGAAGCAAAAGCGGCTGGCATCAATACTCGCCCTGTTATTGTTGGCCCTGTTTCCCTTCTTCTTCTTGGTAAAGAAAAAGACGGCGGCAACGCGCTTGACCTTCTTCCGAAGCTTCTTCCTGTATATCAGGAAATTATCAGCAAACTTGAAGGCCTTGGCGCTGAGTGGATCCAGATCGATGAACCTGCACTTGTTCTTGACCTGAACGATGCACAGCGTGCTGCTTTCAAAACTGCATACTCACAGCTTAAAACAAGCAAAGCAAAGATCATTGTTGCCACTTACTTCACTGACCTGGCTAACAACCTTGAAACAGCTCTTAACCTTCCGGTCGCAGCTCTTCACCTTGACCTGTTCCGCGGCGAGAAACAACTTGCTGAAGCTCTGAAAAAAGCTCCTGCTAACCTTATCCTTTCACTAGGTGTGGTTGAAGGCCGTAACATCCGGAAAACTGACTTTGACAAAGCGCTTACTAAGCTAGAAACTGCAGCAAACGCAATTGGCAAAGACCGCATTTTCGTTGCGCCTTCTTGCTCTCTTCTTCATAGCCCGGTTGATCTGGACTCTGAAACTAAGCTGGATGCTGAGCTTAAGAACTGGCTGGCATTCGCCCGTCAGAAAGTGAAAGAAGTTGCTGTACTTACAAAAGGTCTGAACGAAGGCCGTGATGCTATTAAAGCTGAACTGGCTGCAAACGCGCAGGCAATGGAAAGCCGCCGTACTTCTAAACGCATCCACAACGATGCGGTTAAAGCGCGCTTCGCTTCTATCACTCCTGAAATGGCTAACCGTAAATCAGCTTACCCTGCCCGAGCAAAACTACAGGCTTCTGAACTTAACCTTCCGTTGTTCCCAACAACAACTATCGGTTCATTCCCTCAGACTGAAGATGTTCGCGCGGCTCGTGCTGCTAACAAAGCCGGCAAACTTTCTGATGCTGAGTACACTCAGTTCCTTCAAAAAGTTACGGCCGACGCTATCAAATGGCAGGAAGAGATCGATATCGATGTGCTTGTTCACGGCGAATTCGAGCGTAACGACATGGTTGAGTACTTCGGTGAGCAACTGAACGGTTTCGCATTCAGCCAGTACGGCTGGGTACAATCTTACGGTTCACGTTGTGTGAAACCGCCAATTATCTTTGGTGATGTTTCTCGTCCGAAACCAATGACCGTAGAATGGGCAACTTACTCTCAGGCGCAAACAAAACGCCCTATGAAAGGCATGTTGACCGGG
This sequence comes from uncultured Rickettsiales bacterium, assembly GCA_964451475.1. GTDB lineage: Bacteria > Pseudomonadota > Alphaproteobacteria > Rickettsiales > 21-14-0-20-44-7 > CAYVII01. Next base: position 853 of record CAYVII010000091.1, on the reverse strand, counting down.
CCTATCACTATCCTTCAATGGTCTTTCGTACGTGATGACCAGCCTCGTGAAACTACTTCTAAACAAATAGCCCTGGCTATCCGTGATGTAGTTGTTGACCTTGAAAAAGCAGGCATCATAGTTATCCAGATCGACGAAGCTGCTCTTCGTGAAGGCCTTCCTCTTCACCGTTCTGAATGGGAAAACTACCTTCGCTGGGCAGTTGAATCATTCCGCATTACAGCTTCCGGTGTTGAAGATAAAACTCAGATCCACACTCACATGTGCTACTCTGAATTCAATGATATCATTGAAGCGGTTGGCGCAATGGACGCTGACGTTATATCTATTGAAACTTCACGTTCTCAGATGGAACTTCTTGATGCATTCGTTAACTACAAATACCCTAACGAGATTGGGCCCGGTGTTTATGATATTCACTCACCGATCGTTCCTACGCAAGAGCAAATGAGCGCACTTATCAATAAAGCGCTTAACGTTCTGGACAGCAAACAGATCTGGGTTAACCCGGATTGCGGCCTTAAAACCCGCGGCTGGAAAGAAACGAAAGAAGCTCTTTAACTGATGGTAGCTTCCGCAAAAGAACTACGCTCTCAGGTTGAGGGAAACGGAAAAAAAAGCAGCTAACGGCTAGTTAGTTGTTAAATAAATAAAAACAGCCTGCCAGAAGTAATTCCGGCAGGCTTTTTTATTGGCCTTAAAAACTCACAAACCTTGACTTTTATTAATAAATCCCAATAATACGCACCATGAATTCGGGCACAAAACTGCATCTGGATAAAGTAAGCGTCAAAGATGATTTCGGCGCGGCACAATTCCTGTGCACAAAATTTGGCCTTAAACTGCATAACTT
>CAYVII010000090.1:2784-6107 GCA_964451475.1 uncultured Rickettsiales bacterium | reverse complement strand
ACGGGATGCTCGAGACCGAAATTTATGCTACTAACACCATCCGCCTGTATAACCATTAGTCCTGCCGTCTTTATTATCTTTGATGCAGGTACATTATAGCCTGGAACAAACCATCTGCCGCTATATGCGGCATCGCCGCAATGAGTTGCGAACTGGTTATATGTGCCAAGCCCGTTGCAAGTTGGGTATTGTGTACCAATTCCGCCGTTCATCTCAACAAATACACCAACTGCTTCTGTGCTATCTATGAGCCCGTCATTATTACCTGACTGAATGCCATTACCCCAAGAATATCCGGTTATGGAAGACTGATAATTGCTCAGGTCACCGGGAAAGAACTTAAAAGTTGCCTTGAAGCGGTGCATCTCATATTCTAGGGTGCCTATTTCTTTTATCACCGCATACCTGCGCGCAGACTCAATCAGGCTTTGGGAGGCAAGTATGCCGCCGATTAGCAGGCCAATAATGACCATAACTATAGATATTTCAACAAGTGTAAAGCCTTTGCGATGCATATCCGCATCTGTAACATACTAAATTATATTGGCTATATAATTTTAGCGGAAGTAGCTTTTAAAACATCTTCTCTTGTTACTTCCGGTGCAAGTTCAACAATTGTTATACCACCTTCAACGATATCAAATACACCGAGTTCTGTAATAACGCGGTCAACCACGCCCTTGCCTGTAATCGGCAAAGTACATTCTTTTATAAGCTTCGGTTTGCCGTATTTATCAACATGGTCCATAAGCACTATAACGCGCTTAACACCGGCAACTAAATCCATCGCGCCGCCCATGCCTTTTACCATCTTACCCGGTATCATCCAGTTGGCCAGATCGCCTTGTTCGGAAACTTCGAAAGCACCAAGTATAGAAAGGTCAATATGCCCGCCGCGGATCATGGCAAAGCTGTCAGAACTTGAAAAATAGCTGGCGCCTTTTGTTGCGGTAACTGTTTGTTTGCCTGCATTTATAAGGTCAGCGTCAACATCGGAATCTTTAGGAAATGCGCCAATACCAAGCAGGCCATTCTCTGATTGCAAAATAACATTCACACCTTCTGGAATATGGTTGGCAACCAGTGTTGGCATACCAATTCCAAGGTTAACATAGAAGCCGTCCTGAAGTTCTTTTGATGCGCGTACGCATTGTTCATCACGTGTCCAGGCCATTAACTTGTGCTCACTGTTCTTTGTTCAATTCTTTTTTCAAATTTGCCGACAAATAATTTATCAATATAAATGCCAGGCGTATGGATGTTGTCTGCATCCAGCTCGTCAACAATTTCTTCAACTTCAGCCACACAGAATTTACCTGCCGTTGCCATCATCGGGTTAAAATTGCGCGCTGTTTTGCGGTAAATAAGATTGCCGTATTTATCAGCCTTCCATCCCTTGATTATAGAGATATCAGCTTTGAGTGCAGTTTCCATAACATAATGCTCGCCGCCAAATTCACGTGTTTCCTTGCCTTCTGCCACAACAGTGCCATAGCCTGTTTTAGTGAAGAATGCCGGGATGCCCGCACCGCCTGCACGAATGCGTTCTGCAAGCGTACCTTGCGGGTTGAATTCAAGCTCAAGCTCGCCCGATAGGAACTGGCGTTCAAATTCTTTATTCTCACCTACATATGAAGAGACCATCTTTTTGATCTGCTTGTTATTAAGCAAAATGCCAAGGCCAAAGCCGTCTACGCCGCAATTATTGCTTATGAATGTTAGGTTTTTAATTTCTGATTTCCTGATCTCTGCAATGCAGTTTTCAGGAATGCCGCACAGGCCAAAGCCGCCTGCCATAAAAACAAGATTGTCTTTAAGCTGACCCTTAAGCGCTTCTGCCGCGTTCAATACTATTTTGCTGCTCATGCCAAGCGGTGTACTACGGATGCACCACTATGTCAATTTGGGTGTTTGGGATATCTGACTGCATTATGGTAATATTTTTGTCAAAGCCGCTTTTTTTAAGCTCCTCATGAGCGCGTTTGGAAGTATCAATATCACTTGAATATATCCAGACATCATTCTTAAGAACTTTTAAAAGCTGAGTCAGCCTTGGTGCAAAATCAAGGAAGCTTGTAACTTTTATGGTCATTATAAGGCTATCGCCAACACTACGTAATGTAATATTAGGGGATAATGCGCTATCTGCCGCAATCTTTTTTTCCATCACCTGATAAAGATAATTAGAAGAAAGATCCTGATTATTGTGGGTAATGGCAATGTTCTGCTGGTGCATAGACTGGTTTACTGAAAAAGCGCCGTCACCCGGCTTTATGTAATTTTTTGGTTTTGTATTAGCCGGCAAAGACATTGAATATGCAAGCACAAGAAAGCTTAAGACCACTGAAAGAAGGTCGGCAAAAGAAACTATCCAGCGTGGCTGTGTCTGTAATTCACTACTCATCTGATACCACCAGTATAATCTGGTCACCAATATTAGTGCTCAGTCCTGTTTCTGCTTCTGTTATGCCTATGGCATTTTTAAGTGCCGTAACTTTTCTCTTATCTATATTATATTCCTGTAAGCCCGCAATTATACTAAGGCGAAAAGATTTTCCTCTCTGCAGTTCCTTAAGTACCTCCGAAGTTCTTTTTGCGAGCACGGCTTTATCGGCACGAAGATCTGCCTCATCAGGGTAAAAGAAAAGTTCTTTGGGGAATATAATTTTTGTCTGGTCGCCTTCAATTGTACTTTCAACAACGGCGTTTTTGCCAAGTACACGCTCCAGCTTTAGCGTGAATTCCTCAACGCGTGGCTGCACGGCACCGCCAAATGCCTGAAGATCTTCTGTAGGTGCGCCAAATTTCTGTCAAGTACGGCTTTGCGTTTTGCTGCATCGGGTTTGGCATGATTATTGAGTACAACAAAGAATGTTATCAGTATTAGGAATAAAGATACTAAAAGCGTTGCAGAGGAAGGCGCGTTGCGTGGCAACTCCTTAGCCTGACCCTCAAGGTCGCCATATAATATCTGTTCAAGGCCTGATTTGTAATATGTGCGCATCACTCACCATTCTGGTGGTAAATGGTTAACGCTTCCTTAAACGCTTTCTATGCTATCTATAATACTGTATTATAATTAAAAAGATCTCGCATTCGCAGTTGCGCTAAGCTCTCTTCTCAGCCCGTGTTCTATAGTCTGGGCTTCACGTCTTATCTTTGTCACCCACCTTGCGCTATCCGGAATGAACGGAAGTTCTTCAGGTCCTACAGCATCTTTTTTCATTCCGCCTTTACGTAGTATATCAATAAAGCGCGAAGTGTTATTGATAACAAGTATGCTATAATTGCCGTTTGCTCCTTTATGCGCAATGAAGTCCACA
>CAYVII010000090.1:1761-2774 GCA_964451475.1 uncultured Rickettsiales bacterium | reverse complement strand
TATCTACGATATCTTCCGGCTTATTCCTTTCGGGTATCTTGTTATGCTTCCTCAATAATTGAAGCAGTCCATCGCCTTTACGGGCTTGATTAAGCTCCTCCAGAATTTTTTTATCTACTGAATATTTCTTGGCAAGTTTGTACGCGTCTTTAAATTCACCGGCCCTGTCCCAAAGGGTGAATTCGTCAATGTTAGGGTCTTTGAATGCCTCAAGGTAAGCGGCAGGCGCTGCAATATGGCGGCTGATTATCTCTTCAAGCGGCAATATCCTTTTCTCTACTATTTTTCGTGAAAAAGTACGGTCAACGCCGGTTTCTTTAAATAGATGCCGGCGGTCTTCTTGCGTATATAATTCGCAGTCTGCGCCTACGGCATGTACTTTTGCTACTTTTGGTTTCCAGTCTGCCGCAAGTTTTGAATATCCGTCCCACGGAATACCTGAACCGTCATAAAGCAGGTTATATCCTTCATCTATTGCGCGTTTTGCAATACGTTTTCTAATTTCACCTGCCGCTTCGCTAACTGCCATATAATCATCAGAATGGTGGTCAAGCTCGGTCATCAGCTTGTATATATCAAATGCACTGCGCGCATCGTCTATTGACGCGGTAACATAGTTTTCGCCTGCAACTTCTCTTATTGTATCCTTGCCGGCAGTGCCTTTACCTGAACCTGCGCCGCCTATGGTTTCAACTGCATGGTTATTGCCGGCACCAACCGGTTTCTTGCCCTCAAAAGCCGCATCAACAGCCGCTTTTATAACCTTTTCCATTGCTGTTGCACGCTCAACTGCAATATCAAATATTTTCAGGAAGCGTGAATGGTCAGCCAGGGTTTCTCTAACTCTGGCTGCAACATCTTCTTTTGCCAGATCAAATATATTTGTTACATTCTCACGTGCTAATAATCTTCTGATGCGTGAATTATAACGGTCTGTAAGCCCTGTTATCGGGTTTACATCCATGCATATCAGGTTAGCACCGTCTTTAACATTAATCCCGTCAATTTCCTCT
>CAYVII010000090.1:0-1751 GCA_964451475.1 uncultured Rickettsiales bacterium | reverse complement strand
TGGCTGACCATTCACGCTTCCTGAAAATATTTGATATTGCAGTTGAGCGTAGTTCCTTTCTTTACGGATTCGTCAATTCTGCTGCGTACACTTCCGTTTCCTTCAAAATGCTGGTCTAATGATACAAGTCCTCCGTTAACAGTAACCAGATAATCCTGGCCATCACGCATAACTTTTAAAAAGCGCCTGCTGCCAAGCTCAATTGTCTGGTCCTCAAGTTCAGGCCATACTTCCTTTATATAAGGCCTGTTTCGTATAATGCGGGAATCAAGTGCGGTAGTAAATACTTCCTGCAATTGTGCCTGTGTTTCTTCACCAAGCATGCGTGTTTTATCAAGCTCAAGTATATCTTCCTGTTCAGGTGAAAGCCTCCTGAAATCTAAATATACGTCACGGATATTTGCCATTTCCGCAAGTAACGTGAAGAACATGCTGAAAGTTTCGTGGTTACCATAGGCAAAAGGTGAAAGCTCTGCGAACTTTGCATAATATTTCGCAAAAATCGCAGGCATTTTGCTGTCCTGTACAGGTTTGATAACACCGCCGGGGCGGAAAAATACTCTTGCCAGATCATTCATTAGTTCCTGCAATTTCGGGCTGGCTTCTGAAGGATAGACAACACCGGGCTTATTAGCTGAAATTAGCTCTTCCTCATTTTCAAACCTGTAAGAATCCTGGAATAATACTGCATGTATTGAAAGCATCAGGTTTTGCAGATTCTGGCCCGCCATTCCTCTATTATAGTTTTTTCTTACTGCATGCGCTTCTTCGGGTATTTCCATCCTTTGTGCTGTCGACATTATTGTGAACAGGCTTTTTGTTTCCAGCGAAGCTATTACTTCCTGTAGTTTGATACCACGTAAAATTGCCAGTTCTCTTTCCAGAGCGCTAAGTTTGCGTTCAACCATTATGTTTAATTACCTTTATTGCGTGAAATTATCCTGTTTCGCATTTCCTGTTCTGATATGCGGCCCTCAATCATTTGCTTTAGATCCTGCAGAAATTCAGGGGAGGGCTTCTCATCGCCTTTATAGAATAGGGCGATCATGCGTTGGGCAAGGTCTTGTTTTTTCTTACTTTGCTTATTCATTTGCTCTCCTGGCAAAAGTTTGTTTTGAAAAACTAGCAAACACAGACAAGAAACAGCAATAAAAAAACATCAAACAGGTATGAAATTTTCAACTTTTTTCAAATATCGTTGTTTTATATAAGAATTTTTTTTCACTTTTTCTGTTGACTCTCTCGTTTCTTCCGCCTATAACCACACTCCCTTGAGCAACCCAAGTGAGTTCGGAAGAAACGGAAACGGTTCGCTGATTTTTGATATTGTTAGTAGAGAAACATAGATTTAAACGAAGGATGGTGATGCAGCATTCAAATAATATAATGCACATCAATTACATCTTTCGTTTTGATAGCAAGTAAATACACTAAAATATTGTGTATACATGCAAATAATAGTTAATTCGAACAGAGTTTTGATGATGCGAGGATTTTAGCCACATTCAATTGTGGCAACTTTCAACTTGAGAGTTTGATCCTGGCTCAGAACGAACGCTGGCGGCGTGCTTAACACATGCAAGTTGAACGAGAGGCAGTAGCAATACTGTAGTAAAGTAGCAGACGGGTGAGTAACACGTGGGAAACTTCCTTTTAGTACAGAATAGCCCAGGGAAACTTGGATTAATACTGTATACGCCCATTGTCCAATATTCCCCACTGCTGCCTCCCGTAGGAGTCTGGGCCGTGTC
>CAYVII010000089.1:0-6110 GCA_964451475.1 uncultured Rickettsiales bacterium | reverse complement strand
AGTAACGGAAAGACCGTGGCCGAATGATATTGTTATACCGTTAAGCTCTGTCCACTGGCGCGGGCGGATAGTGCGGGATTTTTCCGGGATCTCAATTTCCGGTTTTTTGAACATATCAAGCTTATCCAAAAATTCCTGCTGGCGTGTTGTGCCAACTTCCATGGCAATACGTGCAGTACCAACGTTTGATGAATACATCATGACTTCAAGCGTGGAAAGGCCGCGCTTCATCTGGTGGTAGTCATTGATTGTAAAGCCGTCATAGTAAATAGGTGATGCGCTATATACTTTGTCAAGATTGGTTGTGCCGTACTCTAAAGCCATTGCAGCGGTGAAAGGCTTGAAGGTAGAACCCATCTCATAAGTACCAAGCGTCGCGCGGTTGAATTTTTGTTCAGGGGTGGCAGTGCCTGCAAAGTTAGGGTCAAAATCAGGCAGGCTTACCATTGCCATTATTTCGCCGGTTTTAACATCAACTATCATGCCAACCGCGCCTTCAGCCTTGTAATGCTCAAACTGTGTAAGCATTTCGTCACGCAAAATATTTTGCAGCTTTACGTCAATTGAAAGCTTAAGCGGCACTTCAGGGCGGATAGAAAGATCCTTGTCAAAGTTACGCTCAATGCCTGCAAGACCTTCATTGTCAACGTTCACATAACCAAGCACGTGGGAAAGAAGGTTTCCCTGCGGGTAAACACGCGCAACATCCTGCTTGAAGTAAATTCCCGGGATGCCAAGGTCATTGATGATTTTTTGCTCACGCGGGGTGATGTTGCGTTTTACGTAAACGAACTTGCCGCCGCGCTCAAAATCTTTAAGTAGCTTGCCTGTATCAATACCACTGATAGAACCTGCAAGTTTTAAGACCGCATCCTCAATATTTATCATTTCCTTCGGTACGGCATAGGCGCTGGCGGTTTTCAGTGTAGTGGCAACAATAGTGCCGTTCCTGTCAACAATATCGGCGCGCGCAAAATGACTTGCGGTAGATTGTACCTTCTGGCGTTTGGAAATAGGGGAGATGATCGTGGTCTCGGCCGCTTTAAGCGCAACTATCACAAAGCAAAGCATCATACATGAAAGAACAAGGACAAGACGCCCCTTAACCATATTGGTATTGTGCCTTGCCCTTAATTCGTAATTTTCAAAACCGAAGCCTTTTGCCATGGAAGTAGTAGTAATAATTCAGGTAAGTACTATTACCCACTAACTGGAAGCTGGCAACTAATAACTAGTAGCTTGCGATATCTGCCGTATTGTGCGCGTAAACTTGTGCACCATCGAAGCTGCTATGCACCACCTGGCCTTCATATGCCATAGGGATAGAGCTTATATCCGCGATCTGTTTGCTGTCGGTAGGTTGCAGGTCAAGATACTGGCTTGCAAGTTTCTTTACGCGGTCAGGGCGTGAAAGATATATCCATTCTGCTTTCAGGACATGTATCTCATCCTGGTCTGCGTTTATCTGGCTTTCAAGCGCTGCCAGTTCATTCTCAGTGTTTTCCACTACGTGCTTTACGTAAAATAGTCCTAGTGCAAGTGGTAGTATAAAAACTATCCAAGTCATTACGGTGCTGATCCTCATATGTTTCCTCCTGATTTTATTGCTGATCTTAATTTGGCGGATCTTGCCCTTGGATTTGATTTGATTTCGTCTTCCGAAGGCATAATCGCTTTTCTGGTTATGATTTCAAGGGCTGAATTTGATTTTTTTTCGCCTTCAGACTTTGCATATTTATTGAACTTTTCCTTTGGTGAGGAATTGTCCTTGATAAATGTTTTTACAATACGGTCTTCCAGTGAATGGAAGGTCACGACAACTAAACGTCCGCCCGTTTTTAACAGGTTAAGGGCAGCTTCAAGGCCTTGCTCCAGCACTTCCAACTCTCGGTTGATAAAAATGCGCAGCGCCTGGAATGTTTTAGTGGCAGAATCTGTTTTGCCGTCATATTTAGAAACTTTGTGAACTGCCTCGGCAAGTTGCAAGGTTGTTGAAAGAGGGCGGCTTGCCACAATTGATTTTGCAATACGGCGTGAATTTTTTTCTTCACCGTATTTATATATAACGTCGGCTATCTCTTCTTCGTCGGCGTCATTTAAAAAATCCGCCGCCGACATTCCGCTCTGGCTCATGCGCATATCAAGCGGGCCGTCTTTCATGAATGAAAAACCACGCCCGGGAGTATCTATTTGCATAGAAGAAACGCCGATATCAAAAACTTTTTCAGAAACAAGCTCTGCAAGATTGCCGAAATTGCCTGCAACAAATTTGAAGTTGCCCTAAATCTTTGAGGCGATTGAAGCTGCAAGAGGATCCTGGTCAATACCTATAACCTTGCAATCAGCTGCACGCAAAATTGCAGTTGAATAGCCGCCGGCACCAAACGTTGCGTCTATATATGTCTCTCCGTCGCGTGGCGCAAGATAGTGCAGAACCTCATCTAGTAAAACAGGTTTATGCATTATTGCCTCCGCCAAGTTTAAGCTGGCTGCGTTTCGCAAGCGCAACTTCGCGTGCATTCTTAGAATATTCGGTAAAGCGTTTAGGTTCCCAGATCTCAAAGGTCTGGCCTTTACCTACAAACACTACATCTTCGGTTATACCGCTTTGTTCAAGCAGTTCAGGCGGCAGTGTAACGCGGCCTTCAGAGTCAAATTGCAATTGGGATGATGCGCCAAGAACGGTGGTGGCGAATGCATCGCGCTCTTCAGAGAAAGGGTCAAGGTTATCAATGCTGTCGGAAAGCTTTTTTATTCGGCTCATAGAGCAGGCTTCAACGCATGAGTGAATGAAAGAAGGGTAAACCACAATACCGCCGAAAGACTCATCCTGCATGGCTGCGCGGAATTGAGCAGGAACAGACACGCGGCCTTTCTTGTCAATTTTTTTTGTGAATGTGGATAAAAATAAAGCCATGAGTTCCCTAAATGACCCAAGCTCATCCAAAATAACTATTCGTCCCGACCGGTAATTTTTGGGATCCCCAGACGGTTGGGAGACCGTCTGGGATTATTTGGGATAATATGGGTAATATTGGGATTATGCCTGCAAAGGCTGGGCTGGTCAATATCAAAAATGGGCGTTTCTGCCAGTATTTGCAAATAAGCAAATGGTGTGGCTTTTTTGTTACGTGGGTTTTTGTGATAAAAATTCATTATGTTAGATGCGCTTTAGGATTTATCGGAATTTTCTTGCCCAAGAAATCCCATTCTCAAAACGCAAAACAGGTTTGGAATTTGAGTTTTGACCGCGCTTATTACATAGTGAGTAATGTATGACTAAAGAAGTTCGCGGGATTTTGTGGGTATTGGTGTGCTGTGTAACATTATCTTCCATGACAGCAATCGTGCGCCATGTTTCAGATCTGGGAATGAGTGCGGCGCAAATAGTTTTTATACGTAATTTAACGGCAATGAGCATTCTGCTGCCGATATCTTATTTCTACCGCAGCCGCATTGACCTTAAGATCCATAACCCAAAGCTTTATGCGCTGCGCGTTATAGTTGGAATCACCAGCATGATATTATGGTTTCACGGGTTAGGGCAGCTTGAACTTGCAAACGCAACAGCGCTGAGTTTTACAACTCCTATCTTTCTTTCAATAATGGCAGTTCTGTTCCTGAAAGAAAAAATGGGCATTCACCGCTGGACTGCGGTTTTTATAGGTTTTATAGGCGCGGTAATAATTCTTCGTCCCGGAATGGCAGAGTTTAACCCCGCATCTTTTTATGTTCTTGGCGGATGCCTGTTTCAGGCAATGGCGCTAATTATAGTAAAGAAAATGATAAGCAGGGAAAGCCCTTTCACCATGATGTTCCATATGCATTTATGGATGGGCGTGGTCAGCGCGCCGCTGGCAATGTATGTCTGGACAGACCTGACGCGTGAACAGCTTATATTATGTTACGGCATCGCGATACTTTCCATCATCGGACAATATGCAATAGCAAAAACCTATTCACTGGTTGAAGTAACTCTTACACTGCCGTTTGATTTCACAAGGCTGATAGTTGCCAGCATACTTGCATATATTTTCTTTGCAGAAACGCCCGATGTCTATTCATATATCGGCGCGGGTATAATTATTGCCAGCTCAATATATATAGCTCGCCGCGAAGCAAAAAAATCTAAAGCACAGCCTTTAAAAACTGTGCCGCCTGTTGGTACTGTAGAATAATTATTTCTTAGGCAGGATTCTAAATAGCGGGTCAGTAACCGTATGCGGCATAGCTGCAAGCGTGCGCACTAAACCATACATAATGAACGGGAAGTAAATGCGCTTGCGGTTTTTAGAAAGGCCGTTCTTTATTTTAAGTGCCGCTTTCTCAACCTTTGTGATGAACGGCATTATAAAATTATTCTGGTCGGTAAGCGGAGTGCGCACATAACCGGGAGCAATAACTGAAACGTCAATTTGCTCTTTGCGCATACTGCCGCGCAGTGCATCACCGTAAGCCATCATTGCAGCTTTGGTTGCTGAATATGCGGGTGAAGACGGCAGGCCGCGAAGACCGGCAACGGATGACATAATTGCAATTTGTCCTTTAGAACCCTGAATTGCAGGTTGCGCTTTCATTTTATTGATAGCTGCTAAAACGGTGTTCAGCGCGCCCCATACGTTAGTGGAAAATATTTCGCGCACGGCTTCATCATCAACGCCTTCTGCTGTGCCGCCTGAAATTCCGGCGTTTGCAATCACAAGGTCAATACGCTGGAAGCTGTTAATCCAGTGTGTAAGTGCGGCATCATCAGCTACATTAATTGCCGCAATATCAACGATTGCACCTTTCTCTGTGCAATCGGCAGCAACTTCCTGCAGGCGGGCGTGGTCACGTCCTAAAAGGCCAATAACAATACCGGGTGCGGCATATGTGCGGGCAAGTTCAGCGCCAATTCCGCTGCTTGCTCCGGTAATAAGTATGTAACGAGGATTTTTCATAGATTTTTTGTGTTGATTGTTTATATATACTCCCATGTTGAAACTTGGCAATAGGCGTGGTTTATGTTTTGTACTTTCTTCACCATCGGGTGCGGGCAAAACAACTATCAGCCGTAAATTACTGGCTACTGATGCCGAACTTTCCATTTCTATTTCATGCACAACCCGTGCCCCAAGGCCGGGTGAGGTTGACGGCAAAGATTATTTCTTTGTGACAAAAGAAAAATTCCGCGAGATGGTGAATAATAATGAATTCATTGAACATGCGGAAGTATTCGGCAATTTTTACGGCACGCCAAAATCATTCGTGGAAGGCCAGCTTACGCTGGGGAATGATATTATATTTGATATTGACTGGCAGGGAACTGAGCAGCTAACCCAGAAAATGCAGGGCGATGTTGTGAGCGTTTTCATTCTGCCGCCAAGCATGATGGAGCTTGAGCGCCGTTTAAAAGCGCGTAATCAGGATGATGAAGAAACTGTACGTAAACGCATGAAAAAAGCTTCGCGCGAGATCTCTCACTGGGATGATTATGATTACGTGATAGTGAACACTGATCTTGATAAATCAATGTCTGACGTTGAAAATATTTTAAAAGCAGAGCGCCTTAAGCGTTCACGCCAGCCTGCGCTGGAAAAATTTGTGCAAGACCTTTTATTCGGGGATTAAGGATGAGATATTTAGCCGCAATATTAGTACTGTTCTTTGTTACAGCTTGCGGCCAACCTTCAAGGCCTGACTCGGTATCTGATAACGGCGTATGGGTAGGCGGCACAGATGGCGGCGCATGGATAGAAGTAACAGAAGTGCAGCACGGAAAATTCTATGCAATAATTTCTCATGATAATGGTGATAGATGGACTTCCGGATGGTTTATATTTTCCCCTCCGCCAAAAGAGCCAAATTACCAGCCAAAAAATGTGAACGCGGAATATATCAAAAAATATGCCAATTATTTTAGCGGTTCAGAGATATCGATAACTGATTTTGCCTCAGGTCGCGTGTTTGTTTATCAATTGCAAAAATAAGTGATGTGATGAAAATATTAGTTTTATTTATCGCCTTGCTTATCCAGCCAATATCATCAATAGCATGCAGCCCACCGGCAATTCCGATGTCTGATGAAGAACTTGTAAAATGGAATTATGCCAACCCGTGCCCGCTTAATG
>CAYVII010000088.1:401-6124 GCA_964451475.1 uncultured Rickettsiales bacterium | reverse complement strand
CGCTGGTTGCCGGTTACGTTAATTGAGCTGACATATTCAGCCATTGCCGCCGAAGGCAGCACAGCAACGAACGCAGTAGTAAGAAGCAATTTTCTAAACATTAACGTGCCTTTCCACAAAACTTAAAATATCGTTGTAGGTAACATAAAGCATAAGCCCTATCAGGAAAGCAAAACCTGCCCTGAAAGCATATTCCTGCACTTTTTCAGGCGCAGGGCGGCGCATAACCGCCTCAATTGTGTAAAACAGCAAGTGGCCGCCATCAAGAACCGGTATCGGGAACAAATTGATAAGGCCAAGCATGGTAGATATCATGGCGGTGAACACCAGTGAAATAACTATGCCGTCACGGTAAAGTTTAGAGCAATCTGTTTGTTTTGAATCGAACGAACATGCGAATGCATCTGCCAGTTTGTTTGTTGACTGACCCGAATATTCAACGATCTTAACAGGCCCGCCAAGTTCTTTGGTAGAACGAACGCCGGTCACTATTTGCTGAAGGCCTTTAAGCATGTTCTTGCACTGCTTGTAAACTTCTGCCACTGCAGCCTGAACCGAATCAATAAAACCAAGTTTAACGAAGTCTTTTTCTGAAACTTCAACAGGAGCGCGGGCAATACCTATCATGCCAAGGCGAATTTTATTGCCGTTGCCGTCATCTATTTCCTGGAATTTCGGTTTGATCTTCGCGTTTATTATTTCAGTGCCGCGTTTGTAAGTTATCGGCAGCTCTTCCAAAGGGCTCATATGGATAACTTCCTGAACCTCGGAAAAATACTTCACCTCTTTGCCGTCAACGCTAAGGATAAGGTCACCGGCTTTCATGCCGATATCTTCGGCCGCGCCGCCTTTTACAACTTCATGCACCAGCGGAGGGGCATCCATTTGCAGTTTGCCGTATATAGAAAATATTGCCGTGAAGATGGCAATTGAAAGAATGAAATTCATTACCGGACCGGCAAGGACGATAAGCATTTTCTGCCATAGTTTTTTGAAGTAGAAGCTTTGCGCTTTTTGTTCAGGCGCCATTGCCTTTAGCTTTTCAACATCGGGGTTGGAAGCACCGGATTCATCACCGTACATTTTTACGAAACCGCCGAATGGCAGCAGGCATACCTTCCAGTCAGTGCCCTTCTTATCGCGCCAGCCGAACAGGCGTTTGCCAAAGCCAATTGAGAATTCTTCAACCCTTACGCCGCAAAGACGGGCTACCTTGAAATGACCCCATTCATGCACGAAAACAACTATTGAGATGATGACCACAAAGGCCACCGCGTAGTGAAGAATATTAGCTAAAATTTCCATGCAAGGTTAATAGCAATTTTGGTACTAATGCACAATAGCAAATGCATGCCATAAAAAGCTTTAACTTAACTGTAACAAATATTTATTCTTACTATCTTACCTTAGAAGCAGCCGAAACTCTTCTGCGTCCTGTAGTTCTGCCGGTATGGTTACCGCCGCCGCCATGTTCACCTGCAACTGCAGGTTTTGCAGCAGGCTCTGCAACCTCAGCTTCAGTGCCGGCTTCACCCTGCTCAGCTGCGGCTGCTGATTGCTGCATAGCAGCTTTTTTGTTTTGTCTTACCTTTGTGGTATCATTCTTGATCTCACGGTCAATTCCTTCAGAAACTTCCTCGTACTGATCCTGAATATTTGAAGCAATAGCACTGACGTCATTAAACTTATCGGCATTTTCGGCCAGACCTGCAACTTCCAGCTCTTCTTCAAGCGCTTTAAAAAACTCTCTTACTTCCTGCTCATCTTCAATATCTATATGCGCGTCTTCAAATATTTCTTCCAGAGTAGTATCTCCGCCCACTGCGTGGACACCATATTCCGCTGAAAGAAAGTTTGCGATATCAGTTACTATCTGCTCAATATCCGGTACGTATGCGCCCATGTTTTTCCCTTATTTTTGTTTTTGGCTTTATAGGGAAAATGGGTGGCAATTGTCAACAAAAATTAACCATTAGGCGGCTTGGCTGCCTTTTATCAATAACATAGCCCTGACCTCGGCATCCAGAGCCAGTACGTCTTCAAGCGTATTTATTGGCGGCATATCCATTTCCAGCACGCCTTCAACCATTTGCGGTATTTGCATGAACTTGATGTTGCCTGCCAGAAATTCTTCCACCGCAACTTCATTGGCGGCGTTAAGCGCTATCTGGTGTGCGGGGCCTGCATCCAACGCCTGCATGGCAAGGCGGAGGCACGGGAATTTTTCAAGATCCGGTTTTTGGAAAGTCAGCTGGGCAATTTCCGTAAGGTCAAGGCGCTTGGTGGAATTTGTTAGGCGCTCAGGGTAGCTAAGCACGTATGAAATAGGCACGCGCATATCGGGGCATGAAAGCTGCGCAAGGCTTGCGCCGTCATCATATGTGACCAGCGAGTGGATTATGCTTTGAGGGTGAATCACCACATCTATCTTATCGGGCGAAAGATCAAAAAGGTAATGCGCCTCTATCATCTCAAGGCCTTTGTTCATCATGGTGGCAGAGTCTACGGATATTTTTGCGCCCATGCTCCATTTTGGGTGGGCAATTGCCTGCTCACGCGTAACTGTTTTAAGTTGCTCTGCCGTGTAATTTAAAAATGGCCCGCCTGATGCGGTAAGCGTAACTTTTTCTACGCTGTTCTTTGCGCCAAGTACCTGGAACACGGCGTTGTGCTCTGAGTCTATTGGTATTATTTGTGCGCCTGATCTCTTAGCAGCATCCAGCATAATATTGCCAGCGCATACCATGCTTTCTTTATTGGCAAGGCCAATTATTTTACCATTTGGCCCGCCCTTTTTGATGGCGGCCATGGTTGGCAGCATACCTGCTATACCTACTATCGCGGCTACTACAATATCTGCCTCGGCCTCGGCGGCTTCGGTGATGCTTACTACTTTAACATCGGGCAGAAGTTCTTTTAGTTCTGCTATCTTGCTTTCATCAGCAAGTGCAACATATTGCGGTTTTAGTATATGCGCCTGAACGGCCAGTGCCTCAGCATTAGCATTTGCGGTGAGTGCCACCACTTCAAATTTATCGGGATTATCAAGTATCAAACTTATCGTGCTTTTGCCGATAGAACCTGTTGACCCTAAAATGGTGACGCGCTTTTTGGTTTTAATTTCTGTCATAGGAAGCCAAGCACTCCGTTGACCTGCCAAATAAGTACCAACGGCGCGGCATAGATATAACCGTCAAGCCTATCCATAAAACCGCCATGGCCGGGAATTATTGAAGAAGTATCCTTCACGCCGAAATAGCGTTTGATAAGGGATTCGGTAAGGTCGCCCGCCTGCGAGATAAGGCCAAGCAATGCGCCGAACACTAAATATGCGGGCATTTGCGTATAAAAGTAACTTGCCAGCGCCGCAAAGAAGCAGCAGCCTGCAAGGCCTTCCCATGTTTTATTTGGGCTGATGCGCGGTGAAAGTTTATGTTTGCCCCATGCCTTTCCAACTGCATAGCCGCCGATATCCGAAGCGGCAATTGTCATGACCAGCCAGATCGTTGCGTCATAGTTGAACGCACGCAAAAACACCAGAGCCATTACGGGAATAATTAAATAGAAGCACATGATGATGTACCACATTTTGCGGTTGACACCCTTGCGGTTCCAGATCATGCGGCGGAACTCATACATCATCACAACCGTAATGAATGCGGCGAATGCATTGAAGACAAAACCGCCGAAATAAATCGCGACCAGCGAAACCACGGCTATCAGCGTGCCGTAAACCGCGCGTTCAATAAACTCATTTTGTTTTTTTGCATTATTCTTCTGCATTGCCAAATCTTCTTTCCCTTTGCGAGAAGTCTTTTATTGCGGCGTCAAAATCAGCTTCCGTGAATTCAGGCCACATCTTATCAGTAAAATAAAGCTCCGTATAAGCCATTTGCCAAAGCAGGAAATTACTTATGCGGTGCTCGCCGCCGGTACGGATGAACAGATCCGGATCAGGGCTGCCGTATGTATATAGGTTCTGTTCAAATTTTTCAACATTTCCGCCACTTTTAGACACGGCGTGCAGTATTTCCTGACGGGAGCCGTAACTAAATGCAATTTGTAGCGCCAACGTACTGTTATTATTTGTTTTTTCTTCAGCCTTAGCAATAAGCTTCTGTATCTCATCACTTAAGCGGTTCTTTTCGCCTATTACCTTAAGTTTCACGCCGGCGTTGTGCAGTTCTTCGATCTGATCGACCATATAATATTTAAGCAGACCCATAAGGAAGCCTACTTCTTTTTCCGGCCTGTTCCAGTTCTCGTATGAAAAAGTATATAGCGTTAAAAATTTAATGCCGCTCTTTGCAGCATGGATAACTATTTTTTTTGTGGTCTTTGCGCCCTCTTCATGGCCTTTTGAACGGGAAAGCCCCCCTGGCTTTTGCCCAGCGCCCGTTGCCATCCATTACAATTGATATATGTTGCGGTAACATTTTAAGAGGTGTTAGTGTATAGACTTAGCTTATGGAACAGAAAAACCCTGTAGTCAAAAAAATACTGAATATGCTGCTGGAAATTCTTTCAGGCGCCGCCCTGTTCTTCCCGCTTTTTATGCTTATCCAAAACTCAGAGCCTATGCGCAGCTTTTTGTTTGATGTGCGTAAAGGACAAAATTTCATCAGGCTAACTGAACATGGCGAGATACTTGGTTATTTTATACTGATGATAATTTTCCCGTATGTGTGCTGGAAAGCCGGCAAAACCATATGGCAGACAGAAAATATAGCGAAAGGTTTTGGCGAGGCTCTGCTCATTCACTTATGCCTGCTTGCGGCGATATTTTTTGTATATGTCCTTGGGCCGGTTGATTAATCAGGTAAATAGCGTATAAGAGCCGCTCTTCCTGAACTTTCAGCTACAGTATCAACCTCAATTCATGAAACTACAACTACTCCCGAAAATCATTGGCATTTCCGCGCTGATGACAGGCTCAATAACATTAATAAAATATCTTGGAAGCGGACAAGCCAAGATAGCAGAACAATTTCTGCATTTTGTTTACCTTACGCTTTTTCTTTGCGGCTTCTTTTACATTTCCGACAGCGGGAAAAGAAGCTGGCATAATTTATTTAAAATCCTAACAGGATTGGCAATGGCCTTGTTAATTGCTTACCTGTTCTTCTTGGGAAGATAGCAGGTGAACAGGAAGAGAAAGGGCGCATTTTCATGCGCCCTCTATCTTTTTTATACTGTCATTATCTCTTTGTTCTTTTTCTCAAGCTCAGAATCTATAAGCTTGATATGGTCATCTGTAAGCTTCTGAACTTTGTCAGAAAGATCACGCGCTTCATCTTCAGATATAGTTTTTTCAACTTTCTTTACCGCGTCCATGCCATCGCGCCTTACGTTACGGATCGCAACTTTTGCATCTTCGGCTGCTTTTGCAGCAACTTTTGTAAGTTCCTTACGGCGCTCTTCAGTAAGCGGCGGAAGATGAATACGAATGTTCTGGCCGTCAACAGTCGGGTTAAGGCCAAGACCAGATGCGCGTATCGCTTTATCAACCGCTGCAACCGAGCCTTTGTCCCATACGTTAATTGCAATAGTGCGGGCTTCAGGAGTTGAAATTGAACCTAGTTGCTGAAGCGGCATTTCGCTTCCGTAAACTTCAATTTTTAAATTCTCAACAAGCGCAGGGCTTGCACGGCCCGTACGAAGACCGGTGAAGTTGTGTTTTAGTGAGTTTATCGCGCCATCCATTTTGCGCTTAATCTCTTCCA
>CAYVII010000088.1:0-391 GCA_964451475.1 uncultured Rickettsiales bacterium | reverse complement strand
AAGACCTACTTCCAGTTTATCAAACATTTTCTGCGTTCCGGCACTTAAAGAGCCAAAACTGCCGGTGGAAATAACCACAGATCGGTTTGTTTTGCAATCAAAGTTAAAGCGTATGGCTGAATTTACGCTGTCGGAATAGCTTTCAGTATCAAAGCCATTCATGCATTTATCTGCTATTTTCAGCGGCTCAAGCCTGTTGCTGCGCATCTTTTGCAGCTCAAGCGTTTCATAATCTTTTGGAGGGATAACTGCGCCGCGCGATATTGCAGGCGGAGTGGTCTTTGTGACTATAACAGGTTTTTCACCCGTGGTTTCCTTGTATGCAAAACCGTTTGAAACCAGTATCTGCTTTGCGCTTTTATAAAAAGCCTCCTGCTGTACAGGGTCATTT
>CAYVII010000087.1:0-6171 GCA_964451475.1 uncultured Rickettsiales bacterium | reverse complement strand
TCGGCTTCAAAATAAGATGCAGGCGTGAAAGAGGGCTGTCAGTGATCTGCGTGTAATATTCGGTCACAATGCAGTTCAAGTCTTTTTCCAAGATCTCCTGAATTTTGTAACGAAGGGCAGTATCAAACTTTTCTTTCGGTACATATACAAGGCATGAAATGAAACGGCCATGCAGTTCTTTGCGCAGGAACAGGCCAACATTAGGGCGTTCCATAAGTTCAAGGATTGAATTTGCATTCTGGTGAAGCTGGTCTGCGCTTGACTGGAAGATCTCGTCACGCGGGTAGCTATCTAAAATAAAGCGGGTGATCTTGCCGGAGTGGCTTGAGCTGTTGAAGCCAGATTTTGCCAGTACGTAATCAAGTTTGCGACGGATGATAGGTATCTGGCTTGCCGTCTGGTAGTAAGCAGAATATGCAAACAGGCCAAGGAACAGGCGTTCACCAATAATATTTCCGTCTTTATCAAATATTTTGATGCCGATCTGGTCCATATAAACAGAGCGGTGAACCACTGCCTTATAATCAGACTTTGTAATTTCCGCCAGAGTGCCTTCGGCGTCAGAGTAGGCAAGTTTTTTAGGCAGGACGTCCTGCTGGGAAACTTCAGCTTTAAGTACGCCAAGGCGTGTTTCTTCAACTGCTTTCAGCGTTTTGGTTTTAGTGTCCAGCTTGTATTCCACGTAGCCTAAGAAGGTGAAGTGGTTGTCAGCCAACCATAAAAGGAAATCTATGGTTTCGTTTATTTCAGCCTTTGTGTAGCTAATGCTTGGCGTACGCAGGTTGCTGATTGTCTCATCAACCGTTTTAAGCATTGAGTGCCAGTCATTAACCGCAGAATAAAGGCCTTTAAGCGCGTTCTCAAGATTTTCGCTCAGGATCTTCTTTTGTGCCGGAGTGATTGAGGCTATTTCAATATGGATAAGGGACTCTGTCTGGCCTTCGGCTTTAAAAGCAACGAACTCGCCTTTGCTGTTACGCTCAACTTTGTAAATAGGGTGGATTATCTCAAATACTTTATAACCCGAGCGGTTGATCTCGGCTACTATTGAGTCAACAAGGAAAGGTTTGTCGCTGTTTAGAACGCGAACAATGGTGCGAGGTCGGCTGTTGTCAGTCTCGTAGTTGCTGATCTCGATCTTTGGCGCATTAGGTTTGCGTTTCTGGAAAAATTCAAAAGAATCCTCGGCCTTGGCGCGGTCGGTCTTTGAGTTAGCGCTGCCGTTGCCTGCAAAGAAGGTCTTCAAAAATTGCGCAAGGGCGCCTTTGTTGTTTTCGTTTCCGCCCTGATTATTTCCATTCTTATTGTTTTTATCAGATTTAACGGCTAAGTTCTTAGACATAATAGTTACTTTAAAAATTCTTCTTTGAGGGTTGATTTTGGCTGAAATTAATAGAATAGTTGAACTTGCAAAGCAAGCGGGAAAGATAATCATGACCCATTACCGCACCGGTATTGCGCATGAAGTTAAGGAAGATGATTCGCCCGTTACAGTAGCTGACCAGCAGGCAAATGACCATATAGTTAAAGGGCTTACCGAAAGCTTTCCCCATATCCCCATCATATCTGAAGAGGGTGCAAAAGAGCGTGGCAATGCGGGCACTTTCTTTCTGGTAGATCCGCTGGATGGCACCAAGGAATTCATCCGCGGAAGCGGTTATTTTACCGTCAACATAGGACTGGTGGCTGATTTCAGGGCATATATGGGTGTAATTTATGCGCCGACCACGGGTAATTGTTATTATACAGACGGTAAGTATGCCTATAAAGACGGCAAGATAATTAAATGCCGCCAGGCGGCAGATGACGGGCTTGTGGTTGTTGCCAGCAAAAGCCACCGTACCAAAGAGACTGATGATTTTATTAAAGAGCTTAAGGTCAAAGAGCTGGTGAATGCAGGCAGCAGTTTAAAGTTGTGTTTGATAGCCGAGGGCAGGGCTGATATTTACCCGCGCTTCGGGCGTACCATGGAATGGGATACTGCGGCAGGTCACGCCATAATAAATGCTGCGGGCGGTAGCCTTACGCATCCTGACGGATCAGAATTCCTGTATGCAAAGAATGATATTTACGAGAACGGCTATTTTATTGGCCGTGGACTTCCGGCCTAGTAAAGGTCAGAGGTAGAGCCGGTGCGTTCGAATATAACTTCGCGCCCTTCCTGCTTATAAATAAGCGCCCAGTCTGCATCAATGTTGCATTGCTGGTGGTTCTTGAAATTATCATTCAGTTTTGAAGGGTGGTATTTGGCAGGGATGTTCTTGCCTGAAAGTATAAGGTCCATTACCTCTACCAGCTTCTTGATGTCTTTTTGCTGTTTCTCAAGACCTGAAAGGTCTTTTTTGAACTGGGATGTATATGCGGGAATAAAACTCATTTATACCTCCTTATGCTGCCAGTCTTTGCGCTTTCTCAGCGGCAAGGCTTTTTACATTCTTAGGGACAGGGGTTGATGCAATTAGTTCGGCGCGGTATCTGGCAAGGCCAAGTTCCGCATAGAAATCTTCCGTAGTAGCTGCAAAATGCAGGTCTTTATGTTTATCTGCTTTCTCAAGTGTTTTACGGGTGCGGCGTGAAAGTCTTTTGCCTTCCTCTGCGGGGATGGCCTTTTCAATCTGCTGAAGGAAATAATCACGGATGCTGATGCCCTTTGAAGCTGCCATCATTTTAATATAGCTATGTTGTTCCTGAGTAACTTCAAAAGTGATTCTAGCCATGTAACCTCCTGATTATTATTTCTTTGTCTTCCGGCGAATTTACATTTTTACATTTGTAATTTTTTTGTACGTTCTGCCCGCCGACTATGTAAACACGGATATTTTAAAAGGCAAACTTTTTTTGGAAGAAAATTTCTTAATGTTGGCGGCTGGCAGCGCTTTTATGTGTTAGGCGGCCATTATCTCCCAGTACTCCGCCGCCACCGCCGCCGGTATAAGTAGGTGGGGTGCGTGCAAGCTGAGCTTTTCTTTCAAGCCCTAGCGCGTTGCCAAATTCTACAGGATCATAAGGTTTCCTAAGGGCGGTATCAATACCGGGTATCTGGCTGGCAAGATATGCAGTACCGGTGCTGGAATCAATGAAGTTATCTCCGCTTATCTCTCCGGTTGCCATTATAAGATGTTTTACGGTTATATTATTGGTTGTTTGAAGGTAGGTTCTTAATGTTTCCGCTATCTGGTAGCCTTTAGGGCATGGCCTTCCATATTCCGGTTCTTTATCTGTTGGTGAGGCAGTGTTATCAAGTACAATGCTAATAGTATGGCCGTTAAATTGCCCGCTTGCAAGTGCATCACCCAGTGCCAGATGGTTTGAGAATATAATCACATCGCACACGAATTTATCAAGGATTGCCTTGATCATTGCGCGGGAAGCCGGCTCATCTTCCGAGACCAGTATCAGTGGCACGGGTTGTGCTGTCATGCTGGCTTATATATAAGAAACCCTGCAAAAAGTCAAGCCATGGTTAACAAAAGTTTACGCTGCCTGGTTCTGGCGCATGCCTAAAACTTTAAGGCTGCGGTCTATCCAGAGGCTGGTCAGTTTTTCCTGCAGGCCGTTTTGCTTCAAGCGGTCATTGAGGAATACAAAATCCACGTCATCAAGGCACTGATCCTGATTAAAGCAAGAATAAACAAAAGTTTCCTTGCCCGTTTCAGGGTCAACATGGCGTTGAAGGCACTGGGCGCATATCTCTTTCATCATGCACTGCATTGGTGAGTTGATAGAGCCGATAGCCTCATGTTTATGTTTTAAAACAGGTTTTAAAATGCCGTGACGGGCTTCCTTAACTGCTGCCATCATGCGGTCTGAGCCAATTGTAATAATGTGATTCACGTCTTTTGTGTTGATCACGGGTTCGCCCAGCTGGCCGGTTGCATATGCAACTATGGCCTGAACTATGTTCCCTGTGAAGAAACGGTCATTTGGTCTGTTAGGTTCAAAATTAGCAGGTTCATCGCACGCCCAGATAACAACGTCGGATGCAGCCTCGATCTCTTCAATCTTGTACCTGTCCTGCGGTTTTTTATAGCCTGCAAAATACAGAACCTTGCTGCCGGCAGCTTTAAGCGCTTTACCGATAGAGAATAGTACCGCGTTACCCAAACCGCCGCCGACAAGCATAACAGTGTCATTGGCAGGAATGTGGGTTGGAGTGCCGGTAGGACCCATTAATATTACAGGTTCGCCTTTTGTAAGATGGTGGCACAAATCTGAGCTGCCGCCCATTTCAAGCACGATAGTGCTCATCAGGCCTTTTTCCTTATCAACCCATGCGCCGGTCAGTGCAAGGCCTTCCATTGCCAGTTTGGTGCCGTCATCTGCTACCGGAGCATAAGCTTCAAAGTTTTGCAGGCGGTAGAACTGTCCCGGTTCAAAATTGCGGGCAGCCAGAGGTGCTTTTACAATTACCTCAATAATGTTTGGCGTTAAACGCACTACATCATGCACGCTTGCGCGGAGTTCATTATTTACATCAGGTTTTTTAGCTGATGGCTTGCTGCGTTCCAGCGCACGTGTAACTACAGGGTAGCCTTGTTTGGCGCTGCCCATTGCTTTTACCACGTTACCGGCAAAATCAGGGTGCAGGTCACCAAAGAAGCTTACTGCCTTGCCGTTCTCGTTCACGCTCATAAGCACGTTTGCTTTTGATGGTTTAGAAAGCCATTCAGGTTTCTGTATGTTTCCGTCCTCATCTATCATTCTGAAATATTTACCGTCCAGTTCAAAATGCTGTGCGTCTTCACGTGCTGCAACCGTATTTGGCGATGTACCTGCCGCCATAATGATAGTGCGGGCAGGAATGATCTTTTCTTCCGTACCAAGCTTAACTTTAAGCTGGTGGGCATGGCCGTATTTGTCGGTAATCACTTCAACCGGCGTGCAATCACCAAGGAACTGGATACCTTCCTGAAAGGCAAGTTCAACCTCCTCATGGTTCAGGCGGTATGATGGCGCATCCTGAATTGTTTTGCGGTAAGCAAGTGTTACACCGCCCCACTGATTTATCAGGTCTGCAGGGTTAGCATTAGGGTTCTTTGCTTTTTGTTCACGGAATGCTTTTGCGTGGGCAATGAACTCTTCAGAAATTTCTTTTTCCTCTTCAGTCCAGCGTGCTTTTACTTTTTGCTCGCCCAGTTCTTTCACCAGTGTTTCATAGCGGCTTAGGAATTTCTCTACCTGAATTGGGTAGTAAGCCATAGACTCGGTTGTTGAGTCAACTGCGGTTAAGCCGCCGCCGATAACAACAACGGGTAAGCGCACGGTTAGGTTTGCAATAGAATCTTTCTTCGCTGCGCCGGTTAGCTGTAATGCCATCAGGAAGTCTGATGCAGTACGCACGCCGCGTGCAAGGCCGTTCTTCATTTCAACAACCGTAGGCCTGCCAGCGCCCATGCAAAGTGCAATATGGTCAAAGCCCATTTCAAAGGCCTGATCATAAGTTATATTGCTGCCGAAGCGTACGCCGCCAACCATAGTGAACTGTGCGCGGCGTTCCAGAAGCAGGCGTATGATTTTTAAAAAGTTTTTATCCCAGCGAACTGTAATACCGTATTCGGCAACGCCGCCGAAGCCTGCAAGAACACGTTCATCAAGGCTTTCTTTTATTTCGTTGATGTTGTGGATAGGGCGGAAGTCGTATCGTTTACCGTAAGCATCAACGCCTGAGATATCTTCATCTACAGGTTCAATTTTTAAACCGTCAATGCCAACAACGTTGTGGCCGTCATTCATTAAATGGTGCGCCAGCGTAAAGCCTGCAGGGCCAAGGCCGGCAACAAGTACGTTGTAGCCGCTTTCAGGGCGCGGTATCGGGCGGTCTAAGTTAAGCGGGTTCCAGCGGGTCAGTAGTGAGTAAATTTCAAAGCCCCACGGAAGTTCAAGCACGTCTTTAAGCGTGCGTGTCTCAACTTGCGGAATATCTACAGGTGATTGTTTCTGGTATACGCAAGCCTTCATACAGTCATTGCATATACGGTGGCCTGTGCCTGCGCACATTGGGTTATCAACAGTTACTATACCCAGCGCGCCGATGGTGAAGCCGCTAGCTTTCACTGTATTCATCTCAGAGATCTTTTCTTCCAGCGGGCAACCTGCAAGGTTTACTTGCGTAGGGGATTTTTTAACAACTTTTTTACCGTCTTCAGCCGGTTTTTCCCAGAAGCCTTTAGA
>CAYVII010000086.1:0-6214 GCA_964451475.1 uncultured Rickettsiales bacterium | reverse complement strand
GATGGCGTGATATTTTAACGCAAAAAGTGCGCGGCCTTGGCTATGAGGTCCTGCCAAGCCAGACAAATTTTATTACCGTTAAATTCGGTGATTCGGCGGCTGCCTTCAACTTCCTGAAGTCAAAAGGCATATTAACGCGTGAGATAGGGGGGTATAGCCTGCCTGAATTCCTGCGTATCAGCTTCGGTACAGATGAAGAGAACGAGCTTCTACTAAAATATTTGGAAGAATATAAGAAGTAATTATTCCTCTTCTTTGTCTTCTTTATCCATGCCGCTGCATTTATCGGTAAGTTTAGCCTGTTCTATTTTTGCTTTTTCTTCACGGCTCATTGCGCGTTTTTTCAAGCGTTTTTCATATTCCGCGAGCTTCTTATCAGCGCTTTTACGTTGCCACGATGCATCTGTCTTTTTACGGCGTTCAGCTCTTTTATCTTCGATAAGCTTCAATTTTTGCTCGCGTGAAAGCTTGTTCCACTCCACCAGTTCCGCATTCGCTTTAGCAACTGAGTCGGCTGATTTTGAAACTTTCTTGGCAGTTTCCTGATTTTCGGCAACCTGCGCCGCTTTTTGGTTTGCCTCACGCTCAACTGCCTGCATGCTGCGGTCTATGCCTTTTTCACGCACAGGGTCATATGCATCGGCATAAAAAGAATAACCGGTAAGGCCACATGCTATTACCAGTACTGCTGCCAGAACTTTTTTCATAAGTACTCCTTATTTAAAAATTACAGTTTTATTCCCGTTAAGCAAAACACGGTGCTGGGAATGTAATTGCACAGCGCGTGCCAATACTAAATTCTCAATATCGCTACCTGCCGAGCGCAGGTCATCAGGCGTAAGCGTATGCTCAACGCGTATAACTTCCTGCTCAATGATCGGGCCTTCATCCAGCGCTTCAGTCACATAATGCGCGGTTGCGCCAATAATTTTTACGCCGCGCTCAAACGCCTGCTGGTAAGGCTTTGCGCCCTTAAAACTAGGCAGGAACGAGTGGTGAATATTTATAGCTTTGCCTTTAAGTTTCTGGCACATCTCAGGTGAAACTATCTGCATATAACGCGCCAGCACAACAAGGTCAGCCTTATATTCCTGCGCGTATTTTAAAATTGATGCATCATCTTTATTTGCTATCTGGTGGAAAGGTATTTTATGCCACTCCGCCATTTCCTTAAGGTCAGGATGGTTTGAAATGACCGCAGGAACTTCAATATTCAGCGTGCCGATGCGCTTGCGGTGCAAAAGATGGTTAAGGCAGTGGCTTTCCTTGCTTACTAAAATAAGCACGCGCTGCTTGCGGGCAGCATCATTTATCTGCCACTCCATTTTGAACTTTGCTGCAATATCCTTGAATTTTTCAGGCGCAAATGAAGCCGGCGCACCAAACACTACACGCATAAAGAACGTGCTGTTAGATCTGTCATTGAACTGCGCCGATTCCTCAATATTACAGTTTTCGGCAGCCAAAAAGCCCGATACCGCGGCAACTATGCCGACTTTATCAGGGCAGGAAAGGGTAAGTATATATTGTGTCATTTGTTTTTTTGTTATATTCCAATTTTTAAGCAATGACAACAATCTTACAAATACTCCCAAGCCTTGAATCCGGCGGCGTTGAACGCGGCGCGGTAGAAATTGATAATGCCATAGTTGAAAATGGCTGGAACTCTATTGTTCTGTCTGCCGGCGGCCGCATGGAAAGCCAGCTTAAGGGCAAGCATTTGCGCCTGCCTGTAAATACCAAAAACCCGCTAAAGATACTTTTCCACGTCTGGGTCATCAGGCTTATTATCAAGGTGAACGAGGTTGATATTGTCCATGTCCGTTCACGCGCACCGGCATGGAGCGCATGGCTTGCAGCCAAATGGTGCGGCAAACCTTTTTTAACCACTTTCCACGGCACTTACGGCACCAAAGGCGCTGTTAAACGCTGGTATAATGCCGTGATGCTAAAGGGTAAAAAGATAATCGCCGTTTCACACTTCATCAAAAAACATATCTTGGATAATTACGCGTCATACGTAAAGAACGCGGATGATATTATTATTATCCACCGTGGCGTAGACCTTGAAAAATTCGCGCCTTCAACGCAAGCAGCTGCACTTGGCCTTAAAGAAGGCAGAAAAATAGTTATGCTCCCCGGCCGTGTTTCCCGCTGGAAAGGGCAGGATATTTTCATAGAAGCAATGAAGGGCATTGATGCATACGGTGTTATAGTAGGTGATGTTGAAAGCGCTGATTATATGAAAGAACTGGAAGCGCAAATGACAGATAATATCATAACGCTACCCGGCACATCAGAAATAGCCGCAGTCATGGCAAATGCCGATGTAATTGTTTCAGCCTCCACAAAACCCGAAGCTTTCGGAAGGATTGCAATAGAGGCGCAAAGCCTTGGTAAGCCAGTAGTTGCAACCAATATCGGCGGTAGTTTGGAAACTGTGATTGAAGGTAAAACAGGTTATTTAGTGCCGCCAAAAGATGCTGCGGCAATGCGCCATGCAATAAAACAAATTCTTGAGTCACAACAAGACTGGAAATCTGCCTGCATAGAAAATGCCAGCCAGTTCACCCGCCAGAATATGTGCAAGAAAACACTGGAAGTTTACACAACCCTGTTAACTTCCAACCCTTCTTCAAAGAACTGAACGAACTGCTTTAAAGCCTGTTTTGTAATATTCGCCTGCGCTTCATAAGTAGCATCGGCAATATGGTGCGTAACAATACCTTTTTCATGCAGGAACGGTTTCACTAGATCATTATCGCCATCAATCCCGAAGCCACTGATAATACCGGCATCAGCCGCTTCCAGTAAGGCTTTTGCGTGTATAAGCTGCGGCCGCGCAGTATTGATGATTATTACGCCGTGCTTCATTAGCTTGAACTCATCTTCACCTAAAATATGCTTCGTCTGTTCAGTTAAAGGCACATGTAATGAAATAACATCATGTTGCTGGCCTAAAAAATTTTTCAAATCATCCCCACGGCGAAAAACTGAAGTTTCCATACCAAACCCGCCTGCAATTTTCTCAACGCGCTTGCCGATATTACCATAGCCGATAATACCAAGCTTTTTGCCCTTAAGCTCAAACCCCATAAAATCTTCAGGTATAGGCTCATGCCCCGCCTTTAATGCCGCATCACTGCGCACCAACTGCTTTTGCAAATTCATCAATAACGCAAACGTAAATTCTGCCGTAGCATCACTATTCAAACCGGGAGTATTAGCCACAATAATGCCGCGCTTTTTGCATTCATCCAGCGCAATAGAATTCACACCCGCCCCACCGCGAATAACCAGTTTAAGCCTGTCCGCATTTGCAATTGCATCAGCCGTTACCTGTTTAGGGCGCACAAATAACCCGTCATATCCTTTGATTTTGAAGGAAAGCTCGGTAACCGAAATATCGGGCGCATAATCAAACTCAAAGCCGCTGCGCGCCGTAAAATCCGCCAGAACTTTTTCGTCCACTGATTCGGCGATTAATATTTTATGTATCATGAAGTAGGTTCCATTGCAGGTTTAGGGCGTGCCAGCTTGTCCCAGATAGATTTAACAATTTTCTGCGTACGTCCGCGCGGTGCAAAAACAAGTTTTTGCGCTTCGATCATATAAACCTTACCTGTAAAACTTTCCAGTATATCAATTGCTGCAACGGTACGTATTTTACGCGTAATGCTGAATTTATTGGCAAGCAGCAAGGCAATTATGTTATCAGGCTCAAATTCTTCTTTTTCAAAAATAAAAAGCGCTCGTCCATAAGGTTTCAATATACGCCAGAACTCAAATATCAAATTATGCATATCTTCCGCGTTTTCCAGCGCATGCGCGGCAACTATTTTATCGATTACTTCATTGCGTACCGGCAAATGTTCTTCATCTGTCATAACGCTAAGTATGCCCTGATGCAGGTCAAGCGCCCCCATATTTGCGGGGCTAAGCGCTATCATGCTGTTCTCGGCGTTAAATACGGGTAGATAGGGCAGGGTAAACCCGTAGCCGATTATCTTTTCATTATTCACATGCGGCCAAAGATCGGCAATTTTCCGGCGGATTATGCGGCATTGTTTGTGGCCTGCGGCTGAGTCGTAAAAAACTTTTAGCTGGCCAACATCATCTGCCATTAGCTGTATTTTTTGATTATTTTTTTCATATCCGCCTTAAGATCGGCACGGCTAAGCGCAAGCGCAACATTGGCTTCTAAATAACCCGTCTTGCTGCCGCAATCAAAACGCTGGCCTGCAAAATTCATGGCGTAATAATCATGCTTCTTGGCCATTTTTGCCATCGCATCGGTAAGCTGTATCTCGCCGCCTGCACCTTTTTCACCTTTCTCAAGATAACTAAATATCTCACCGTTCAGGATATAACGCCCTATAATTGCTAAATTGCTTGGCGCATTCTTCGGTTTTTCCACCATTGAAGTGATTTTATTCTGCTTATCAACTCCCACAATACCGTAGCGGTGCGTTTCATTTTTAGGAACTTCCGCCACCGCAATTACGCTTGCCCCGTTACCATTTTTATTTGTTTTCTCGTAAACCTTGCGCATTTGGCTCAGGCACGGCACTTTGCTGTGCATCAGCTCATCGGGCAGCAACACCGCAAACGGCTCTCCCGGAGCAATAAAATTACGCGCGCACCAAACCGCGTGGCCTAGCCCCAAAGGCTCTTGTTGGCGTACAAAAGCAATTGAGCCCGCCTTTGGCATCCAACTTTTTGTAAGCCCCAGCTCTTCTTTCTTATCTTTCTCAGAAAGCATCTGCTGCAGCTCGTAAGAATGGTCAAAATGGTTGGTAAGCGTGTTTTTATTACGGCCTGTTATGAATATGAACTGCTCAATACCCGCTGCAATAGCCTCTTCAAACGCATACTGGATTATAGGCTTATCCACAACGGGAAGCATTTCCTTGGGCATTGCTTTGGTTGCGGGCAAAAACCTTGTGCCAAGGCCGCCGACTGGGAATACTGCTTTTTTAAGTTTCATAACTATTATATATCTAATTTTATGAAGTTATTTTGTTTTGGATTTGGCTATGTTGCAAGCTATTTTGCAACCGCGGCAAACTGGGAAAGCGTGCACGGCACGCACCGTGCAGATTTTCCGCTAAACCCGCAAGACCAGCAGCGTTTGTGGGAGGCCACGCACATCCTCCATTCCATCCCGCCGTCGGCAAAGCTAGATTTTAATTATGAGATGCAACCCAAATGGTTCGGCTATCTTTCCACCACGGGTGTTTATGGTGATACTAAAGGCGATTGGGTGGATGAAACTTCCGAAGTGAACCCTAACAATGAACGCACCCGCCAGCGTGTACTGGCAGAGCAGCAATGGCTGAATTCCGGCCTGCCGGTTAATGTTTACCGCCTTTCGGGAATTTACGGGGCAGGGCGCAGCGCAATAGATGACCTGAAAGACGGAACTGCAAAGCGCATATATAAAGAGAACCAGTTTTTCTCCCGCATCCATGTTGATGATATCTGCAAGGTATTGCTGGCAAGCACAAATAAAACGGGTGAGATATATAATGTGGCCGATGACCTTCCCGCACCTTCAACCGAAGTAGTGGAATATGCCGCAAAACTGATGGGAATTACCCCGCCACCGCTGGTGCCTTATGAAAAGGCGGAGCTTTCCGAGATGGCGCGCAGCTTCTATGCATCATCGCGCCGTGTAAAAAATGATAAAATTAAGGCACTTGGCATCAAGCTTGCATATCCTACATATAAAGAGGGTCTGGATGCCATTTTTACTAAATATAAATCATTATAGGGCATCATGTATAATATGAAAAAACTGCTTATAATTTCGTTGGTTATACTTTCGGCTTGTCAGAATACCTATGACGGCCTTAAAGCGGGCGCTACAGAGGATTCCCGCATTATCCGCGCAAGGCTGGCAGAAAATATCTCGCCGGAAACAGCGCCGCAAAAGGCTCCTGACGGCACTTACGTATATCCTGAAACCTACTGCTACAAAAGCTGGTCAGGCAATGTATGCTATGATGAGCCTCAGCAGAAACGCTAGCTGGCTGATATTCAATAAGAATATATAAAAAATCTATTTTTTTAGAAGGAATGTTCCTCAAGTTTCGTATATTACATATAACAAACACATGAGGAGCTAAAATGAAAAAATTACTTGCAGTAACAGCAATAGCAATGTTCCTGTTCATTTTCTCTTTCGGCATAATGAACTTCGGCAGCCAGCAAA
>CAYVII010000085.1:0-6224 GCA_964451475.1 uncultured Rickettsiales bacterium | reverse complement strand
TCCGGAGAGTTTAAATATTTAGGTTCGCCTTGTCCCAATATACGTCCGCCAAAAGCTATCACACGGCCCTTTGTATTGGTAATAGGGAATATAAGGCGTCCTCGGAACATTTCATAATTATTTTTGATAAGGCCGATAGTTTCCATTTCCTGCACGGTGAATTTTTGTTCAAGCAATGCATTCTTAAGCGCCCCGGGAATATCAGGCGCAAAGCCAAGCCCAAATTCTTCTATGGTTTGGGCAGTAAGGCTTCGCTCCTGCAAATATTCACGTGCGCGGTAACCGTTAGTAGTGAAAAGTTGGGATTTAAAAAATTTCCATGCAGCTTCAGCACATGAAAGAAGACGTGCGTCTTTATCCAGCTTTTCTAAAAATTTGGGGTCGGCTTTAGGCAGGCGCATTCCCGCTTCAAGCGCAAGCTTTTCAACTGCTTCAGGGAAGTTCAGGCCTTCCGTGCGCATTAAAAAATCAAAAATATTTCCGTGCGCGCCGCATCCGAAACAATGGAAAAAACCTTTGGAGTCATTGACGGTGAATGAAGGTGTTTTCTCATTATGGAACGGGCAAAGCCCGCTATGTTCAGACGTACCCTTGGATTTTAGCTGCACGCGTCTGCGCACAACCTGCGATGCGGATATCCTATCCTTGATTTCTTCTATAAATTCCTTTGGAAAAATCATCGTTTGATATTTATACAGGCAACAATTAATAATACAAATATGTTTAAGTTTGAACGTACAGCAAAAAAAGCGAAGCAGCCGGATATGACCCCGCTGATAGATGTCATATTCCAGCTTATACTTTTCTTTATGGTTACAACCACTTTTGTGAAGATCGAGGCTATAGACATATTTGTAAGCAATAAAGCCGATGTTCCCCCAATGCCGGTGCCTGTAAATGCAAATGCCGCAATTATTGCCCCACTTTCAATTAACCTGAAAGGGGATGATCTTTATATAAATAACAGCAAGGTAACAGCGCGTGAGCTTCCGCAGATCATAGGCAAGGAAGTGGCTATGGATAAGAACCGCCCTATAAAACTGGTAACTCAGGAAGGCGTGAACATGCAGCAGCTTATTGATGCGGTTGACCTTGTGCGCAGCGGCGGCGGTAACAACATTACACTTGATACACTTCGTAAGCATGAAGTTATAGCGCCTGAAGATCAGGATGATATGCCGCAAAAAATACCAATGCCTGAATTACGATCTACAAAGAATGATAAGGTAAATAGCGGCAGCTTTAATTTTGAAAAACAGCAAGGCTGGATGCCCGGACAATGACCGAAGATAAAAAAGGCGAACGTATTGCCAAAGCAATAGCGGCATCAGGCGCATGCTCGCGCCGTGACGCGGAAAAAATTATCCTTGAGGGCAGGGTGAAGGTAAACGGCAAAACCATAAACTCGCCTGCGCTTAATGTTACTGATGAAACAATAAGCATTGACGATATTGTTATCACAAAACCCAAAAAAGCCCGCCTGTTCAAATATTATAAACCTGTTGGTCTGGTCACAACTCATAAAGACGAGCATTGCCGCAAAACTGTTTTTGAAAGCCTTCCCGCAAATATGCCGCGTGTAATTTCGGTAGGCAGGCTTGACCTTAACTCGGAAGGTTTGTTGCTGCTTACCACAAGCGGTGAAATTGCGCGCCGTTTTGAACTTCCTTCAAGCAATTTAGAACGTGTTTACCGTGTGCGCGTTTACGGCCGTGTAAATATGGATGACCTGAAGAATTTGAAAAAAGGTATTGAGATAGACGGGATAAGATACGGTTCGGTTGATGTAACCGCAGAAAAAATCGCTGTAAATTCATGGCTGAAAGTCAGCATCCGTGAAGGTAAAAACCGTGAAGTGCGTAAAGTGCTGGCGCATTTTGGCCTGGAGGTGAACAGGCTTATACGCATACGTTACGGTGATTATGAGCTCGGAGATTTACAGCCCGGTCAGGTAGAGGAAATAAAGCAATGAGAGTTATCGCAGGCAAACACCGTGGCCGTAAAATAGAAAGCCCGGAAGGCAGAAGGGTAAGGCCAACTACTGATATGGTGCGCGGCTCGATATTCAATATGCTGCATAACATTGTAGACCTTGAAGGCGTTGCTGTGCTTGACGTATGCTGTGGCACAGGCGCATTTGGTTTAGAAGCTTTATCACGAGGCGCAGAATTTTGCGGGTTCATAGATAGCCACCGCGAGTCACTGAAATTTGCCGAGCAAAATATTACAGCAATGAAAGAAAAACAAAATACATCCTTGTTTGCGGCAACTATTGAAAAACTTCCGCGGGCAGACCGCGAATATAATATCATATTCATCGATCCTCCTTACAATACGGGTCTTATAGATATAGCAGTGCCAAATTTAATAAAGCACGGCTGGGTTCATAAAAATGCTCTGCTTATTCTGGAAATGGGCGAACGCGAAGATATAAAATGCTATGATCTGCTGGATGTTTTCCGGGAGCGTTTATATGGTACGACCAGGGTTATTTTTGCGACGCTCAAGAAATAATTACAGCCTGTCTGTAATATCCACGCTGGCTATCATTTCCGAAATATCGGTGATGCCCATCAGAACTTTTTCGGCAGCATCCTGAACCATAGGGACAAAGCCGTTTTCAAGCGCGTACTGCATTATCACTTTGCGTGTTGAACCTGTTGCAATAAGCTCTTCCATACCGCGGTCAACCGGCAATATCTCGTGTAGGGCAATACGGCCTTTATAGCCTTTGTTCCCGCACAGAAGACAGCCTTTTGCCTTATATATTTGTGGCGGGTTTGCAGGTTCAACGCCCAATATGCGGCATTCCTGTTCATTAGGGATATGCGGCTCTTTACAATGCGAGCACAGGCGTCTTGCAAGACGCTGCGCCATTGCA
The DNA here is from genome assembly GCA_964451475.1 of uncultured Rickettsiales bacterium. GTDB lineage: Bacteria > Pseudomonadota > Alphaproteobacteria > Rickettsiales > 21-14-0-20-44-7 > CAYVII01. The sequence goes on along the minus strand of CAYVII010000085.1, from coordinate 3,343 downwards.
GCAATAAGGCTGGTTGAAAGGATTGAAGGCAACACGCCGATATCTGTAAGACGCGGTATAACGCCGATAGCATCATTCGTGTGCAGGGTGGTAAATACTTTGTGGCCAGTCATAGATGCACGCATAGCCATGGTTGCCGTCTGGTTATCACGCACCTCACCAATGAAGATAATGTCAGGGTCCTGACGAAGTACTGATTTGATACCTTCCGCAAAGCCCATACCGCCATGCTCGCGCACCTGTGACTGACGAATTAGGGAAAGCTGGTATTCAACCGGGTCTTCAAGGGTCATGATGTTTACGTCAATATTATTGATGTAACCAAGAATAGAATAAAGAGTTGTGGTTTTACCTGAACCGGTAGGGCCCGTAACTATTATGACGCCCTCAGGTTTCAATAGCATTTTTTTGACAAGATTTTCATTATGCTTGGAAAAACCAAGCTGGTCTATCGGCATAAGTGCTTTCTTCTTATCAAGAAGACGCATTACGATGTTTTCACCATGGATAGTAGGCTGGGTTGCAACACGGAAGTCAACCTCGCGACCCATTACTATATAAGTGATACGGCCATCCTGTGGTAAACGTGTTTCGGCAATATTCATGCCTGACATGATTTTAAGACGAACCGAAATTGCTGACCAATAATCTTTATGTAGTGAACGAATCTGTACCATGTCACCGTCAATACGGTAGCGCAGTCGCAGGAACGTACCCTCAGGTTCAAAGTGGATATCTGATGCACCAAGGCGAATCGCGTCAACCAGTATTGCATTCACAAGACGAACGGTAGGGTTGATATAACCTTCTTCTTCGCCGTCTATTTTTATTTTTTCACGGATGCCGGTTTCTATCTCACGTAAAATACCTTCAATGGTAGTTTCGTAATCATAATATTTTTCTATTAGTTCCGAAATGTCGGACTCGTTACAGTAAATAGGCTCCACGCGTGCCTGTTTAGGGAAGTAACGGCGTACCTGATCAACTGCCAGCACGTTATAAACGTCGGCCATTGCAAGCATGATTGTGTTACCGCGTTGGCCAACCGCAACTACTTTGTGGCGTATTGCAATTTCTTTTGGCACTTTACGTACAAGCGCAGGGTCTAATACCGCCTTGCCCGGTTCAAAACGTTCTGTGCCAGATGTTTCTGCAAGTACTTCACCCAGTGCAGATTCGGTAATGAAGCCCATCTCAACAAGGATGGCACCAAGCATTTTACGTTCTGTTGATTCTTTTTGCTCTTTCAGCGCAACTTCAAGCTGGTCTTTTGAAACAAGGCCAAGTGAAATAAGTTTATCGCCCAAACGCATTGGCGGTTTTATGGCTTCTTTCAGCTGCGGATTATCAGCCGCATTATCTGCGGGCGCCGTACCGATACCTGGAACTTGGGGGTTACTTTCCACGATTTATCTTTCCTACTGTATTCCTTTTACTCTTTAATGATTAAAATTCAGTTTACCCGGCGTTACAGTTCTGTTACACGAAGCATATAAACAAATATTTGTTTATTAATAAGGAATGGTTAACCAAAATATGACTGCACGCGTAACCACCATTGCTTTTGAAGGGCTGAAAGTAACCCCCGTAGAGGTGCAAGTGCAGGTAACTCCTGGTATTCCTGCCTTTGTGATTGTTGGCTTGCCAGATAAAGCCGTGGCAGAAAGTAAAGAAAGAGTAAGAAGTGCGTTAACTTCTGTCAGTCTGGCTCTGCCAAATAAGCGTGTAATAGTTAATTTAGCCCCTGCAGACCTTATAAAAATAGGTTCGCATTATGACCTGCCGATAGCTCTTGGCCTGTTGATTTCCCTAAAAATTTTACCGCAGGAAGTGATGGATGAATATTTTTGCATGGGTGAACTTTCACTGGATGCAAAAATATTACCTGTTGGCGGTGTTTTGCCTGCGGCGGTAGAGGCTTTGGTAAGTAATAAAGGTATAATTTGCCCAGCCTCATGTGGGGCAGAGGCCGCATGGGCAGGTGATAGTAACATAGTGGCTGCGCCTGATCTGGTAAGTCTGATAAATCATTTTAAAGGTACGCAAGTTCTGACGCCTCCTAAAGTGGAGTTAAAGGAAAGCACAAAAAAATATCCTGACCTGAAAGACATAAAAGGTCAGGAAAATGCTAAACGCGCGTTGGAAATTGCCGCGGCCGGCGGCCATAATATTTTAATGAGCGGTCCTCCGGGTAGCGGAAAATCCATGCTTTCGCAGCGTTTGATAGGCTTGCTTCCCCCGCTTGCGGCAGATGAGATATTGGAAGTAAGCATGATAAATTCAATCGCCGGAAGATTGAACGCAGACGGTTTGACTTCGGATAGGCCTTATCGTGACCCGCATCATTCAACATCCAGCGTTGCGCTTACAGGCGGCGGCAAACATGCAAAACCGGGCGAGGTATCGCTCGCCCACAAAGGTGTTTTATTTTTAGATGAATTCCCTGAATTTGACCGCGAGGTTTTAGAGTCCTTACGCCAGCCAATGGAAAGCGGAAAAATTACGGTTAGCCGCGCAAATTCGCACGTAACATATCCTGCGCGGTTCATGCTGGTTGCGGCAATGAACCCGTGCAAATGCGGCTATGCCGATGATGCAGAAAGGGCCTGCACAAAAATCCCTAAATGTGTTGGTGAATATCAGCAAAAAATATCCGGCCCGTTATATGACCGCATAGATATTTTCATTGATGTTCCTGCGCTAAGCGTTGACGACATGGTGAAAGAGGGGGGAGGTGAAACAACTGCAAGCGTGGCAAAGCGCGTGCACGCGGCAAGGGCATTGCAGTCGGCGCGTTTTAAAGCTGCCAATATGAACTGCAAAACAAATTCAGAAATGGACGGTGAGTTCCTTGAGCAAAATGCAAAGCTGGAGCTAGATGCAAAGAAGCTCCTTATTACAGCTGCAGAGAATTTTAAAATATCAATGCGCGGATATAACCGCATACTTCGGGTAAGCAGGACAATCGCCGATCTTGCAGGCTCAGACAGTATAAAAAAAGAACATGTTGCGGAAGCAATAAGCTACCGCCAACGCAGCTTCAGGTAAAACTAAAGGGCCGGTGGCTGCGCCCTGTCATCAAGCAGCTGCCAGTTAATATGGCAGGCTTTACCTTTATGGCTTAGGTCAAAAGCCCACGGATAGCAAAGATTGCCGCTTATTCCGTATGATTGCGCAAATCTCAAACGGCCGTTATCGCCTATGCCATCATCAAATTTCTTGTCATATGCCAGTGCATCTTCAGGTGTAAACACCGCCCCGTCTAAAGGATTGGGGGATACATGCGTAACGGGATGCTCGAGACCGAAATTTATGCTACTAACACCATCCGCCTGTATAACCA
>CAYVII010000084.1:0-6236 GCA_964451475.1 uncultured Rickettsiales bacterium | reverse complement strand
GTTCGCAGATTGGTCCACAGCAAGTGCAGGAGTTGCAGCAGCAACTGTAAGTGCAGATAATGCTAGTAGTGTTTTTTTCATGAGTTCCTCTTATAAGATTTAGGCCTTCGAATTTGCCGTTCGTTGGGGTAGCTTATATAGAGGATGCCATTATTTCAAGGCTAATATTATTTTTCTAGCTCTGTGATAAAATCACTAATAATATCAATGCCTTGCTGCCAAAAGCTGAACTGGGATGCATCCAAACCAAAAGGCGCGAGTAATTCTTTATGGCGTTTAGCACCTCCGGTTGAAAGTAGCTCTAAGTATTTGTTTTCAAAATCATTTAGGCCTGACAGGTACACTCCGTACAGGGAATTGACCAGTGAGTCACCGAAAGCATAGGCATATACATAGAATGGGGTGTGTATAAAGTGCGGTATGTAGCTCCAGTAAGTCTCGTATCCGTTATTAGTGAAATTGAAAATATCACCGAGTGATTCTTTCTGAACTTCCAGCCAGAATTTTCCGATATCGTCGGGAGTAAGCTCACCGAATTTTCTTCCGTCATGAACTTTGCGCTCAAATTCACAGAAAGCGATTTGGCGGACAAGAGTGTTGATCATGTCTTCAACTTTTTTGGCGATCATTATTTTTTTCTTCGCCGGATCTTTTTCCATTTCCAGCATATAGCGGAACACTAGCTGCTCACCGAATACTGATGCTGTCTCGGCTAACGTGAGCGGTGTATCTGCCATAAGCGCGCCTTGCTGGCGTGACAGGTACTGGTGAACACCGTGGCCAAGCTCATGCGCTAAAGTCATAACGTCACGCGTCTTGCCCTGGTAGTTAAGTAGCAGGTAAGGGTGAACCGAAGTTGCGCAAGGGTGGGCAAATGCGCCCGAGTCTTTTCCTTCTGCAGGAGGAACATCTATCCACGCATTCTCAAAAAACTTTTTTGCCACTTCTAATATTTTAGGGGAAAACTTACCGTAAGCTTCCAGCGTTATCTCAACACCGCGCTTGTACGGGATGTATTCTTCATCAAACTCGGTAAGCGGGGCGTTCCTGTCCCAATATTCCATTTTATCAAGGCCAAGCTGTTTCGCCTTCCATTTATAATAACGGTGGGAAATATTGCCGTAGTTTTTCTTAACGGTGGAAATAAGCGCGTCCACAACCTCGTCTTCAACAAGGTTAGCAATGTTGCGTGATGATATCGGCTTACCGAACTTGCGCCATTTATCTTCAACCGATTTATCTTTGGCAAGTGTGTTGGTGATAAGCGTGAATAATTTGATATTGTCACCCAGCGTTTTTGCAACTGCATCAGCCGCATCTTTGCGTACTGAACGGTCGGGCGAGTGGAACTTATCAAAAATTTGCGCGTTTGAAAGTTTCTCACCGCGGAAATCATATTTAAGCGATGCGTGCGTTTCATCAAACAGGCGCGACCAGTTTGAGTTGGCGCTGACCGATTTTTCAAGGTCAAACTTTTCAAGCTCATCGGAAAGCTGGTGGGGTTTAAGTACGCGCAAGTCCATCACCCACGGTTTGTATTTTACAAGGGCAGGGGATTTGAACCTTTCGTTAAGCGCAACATCGTCTATTTTATTTATAGCAAGCGTGAAGAATAAAAGTTCTGACTGCACATCATTCAGCGTTTCATTTATATTCTGGTAGAACGCACTTATTTCAGCGTCCAGCATGTTGGTTGCAAAAAGCAAACCTGCATAACTGCCTATTTTGGAAGAAAGCTCAATTATTTGTTCATAGTCGGAAATAGACTGCGCCAGCTCATCACCGCTCAGGCCTTCCACCTTACCTTCATATTTAGCGCGGAAATTATGCGCGAACTCTTTAAGGCTGGCAATATCTGCCGCCAGCTCTTTAGATTTTGGTGAAGGGTACAGGTCTGTAAGATCCCAGCGTGGTAAGTTTTTTTCTTTTTCTGTCATATAAAAAATAAAGCTAAAAATAAGAATGGTGGAATTTATTCATTCCACCATTCAATAGATTAATCAAGAAATAACTGGCTTACTTGCTTGCCGGCTCTTGGTCAAAACGAGGAGCTGTGTGGTAAGAAGGGAAGTCACGTTTGATATCCACTTCAGTTTCAGCCGTTACAGGTTCCTGCGGTTCTTTGTAAGCGCCTTTCTTTTCACCCGCTGTTGGGTTTAGGGTAGTTGATGCAGTTGCTTTAGGTGCATCGGGCATCTCAATATTGCTAATATCTTCGCCAATGCCTTCTACTGTTTGGCAAGCGGCTGTCATGCAAGAAAGAGATATTATAAGAGCCAGTTTTTTCATCTTTTGTCCTTTTAGTTGGTTAACACCAGCCCTTCATACGGTAATCGGCCGGGCATTGTTTATAATACGGAGGGTAATCATACTTGCCCATACTATTGCGGTCAATAGTACCTTTTTTCTTCATGCCGTGATGCACTTCAGAATCATACATTTGGGTTGAGCAGGCAGCAACAGAAGCAGTTAGCGCAATTGCCGCACAGATTGTTGTAAGCTTTTTCATGTTTTATCCCTTTGGTTAGTTAGTGTTGGTACAAATACCAGTTAGGGATTTTCAATTAATAAGGATAAAGATTCTATAAGGAGTTTATTTTATAAAGCCCGGCCCGGCGCGTGAAGGTTTTCACACCTCCACACGTCCGGATCCGTTTAGCTGCTATAAGGCATTGGCTTCAGACTCAATATAGGCAAACATTACTTCCGCGTAAGTTACAGGGTGTTTGACACTGATGTGGCAAATATTCTCACCTTTCTCAAACTTCGGTTCTAGTTTTCGTTCTTCCTCAGGCCAGAACGAAGCGACGAAAGAATCTTGCCTGCCAGTTTCTGTAGTGTATTTCGAGTTCAGGCGGAATGTCACTTCCACAATCAGCTCTCCTTTGGTAGCTTTATCGAACTTCAGGATACCGTCTTTGTAGGAAAGAGTTCCCCATTCACTGGTGATTTTTCCTCCGTCTTTTAGCCTTTGCGGTTCAATGCCGTCATTGCACAGCTTTAAAAACTGGCGTTTCCATTTTCTTTTGCTGCGTGTCTGAAGGATCAGAAACAGGGCAAGAAGAATTGCGCCAATTGTAATGTAGGTGATGTAGTTGTTTTGCATGGGTTGCGTGAGTTTTGGTATTTGCATCCCTGCGCCTTTACGCAACATCATCTATAGCTCCACACCCGGAACATAGATTATGTTTCGGAAAGAAAGCAAGAATGCGCAATATATTAATGAATGTTAGCTATTTTGGCAAATGGTATATTTAGGTGCTAAGCCTTGTAATTTGATGCGTGTGGCGGAGAGGTTTCCCTCTCCGTCACACAATTGCATAGTCATCTGGTTGTCCGCTTATTCACGTCCCCAGCTATGCGGCTCAGGATAAGCGCTTCCCATTTTAGGTGGGCCTGGGTTCGCTTTTTTGGAGCGATAGATGAAATACAGGATAATGGCAGCAGCGATGCCGATTCCAATATAGTGGTAGATGGTCATTAGCGTTGGTGGGTCGTTGGTTGACTTACTTCACACTCTTGAAACAACTTTAGCTCTGCACCCGCAGAACCGTATGTTTCAGGGGTGAAAAGCAAGAATAGCGCGCTGTATAGCAAAAACTACAAAGGAAAAGCAATGGTTATTTGCTTTTATTGTGATTTTTCAACCAGTTCCCACACCTTGTTAAAGGCCTCTTCGGCCGAAAGATTGGTGGTATCTATTGTTATAGCATCTTTTGCAGGCTTCATGGGCGCGGTTTTGCGCTTCTGGTCACGCTCGTCACGCTCAACCAGGTCATCAAACACTGATTTGTATGAAACTTCTATGCCTTGTCCGTTCAGCTCACGGTAACGGCGCTGCGCGCGCGTTTCCATACTTGCGGTCATGAATATTTTAAGGTCTGCCTCAGGGCAAACTACCGTGCCAATGTCACGGCCATCAAGCACCGCGCCTTTTTCATTAGCCGCAAAATCACGCTGGAACTGAAGAAGAATTTCGCGCACTTCAGGATAAGCTGAAATTATTGATGCGGCAGTGCCAACATCTTCCTGACGTATGCGCGGGTTTGCAAGGTCATGCACGCTAATGCTGTTTGCGGCCTCAATAGCTGCTTTTTTATCTTTAGGATCTTTGTTTGCGTAAACAAGTTTAAGCCCAACCGCGCGGTAAATTGCGCCTGTGTCTAAGAACGGAACTTTTAATTTATCAGCGAGCCGACGGCTAAGTGTGCCCTTGCCTGAAGCCGCAGGGCCATCAATAGCAATAACAAGCTTTTTTGCGCCCGATATTTTTGCGCCGATCTTGTTATTAAGCTCAACAAAATTAGGGAATGAAGTTGCAATCGGGCTGCCGTCATCAACCGCTATCGGCTTTTCAGACACCATACCCGCTACAAGGAAAGACATGGCAATACGGTGGTCAAGGTGAGTGCCAACCAATCCGCCGCCCGCAATTTTGCCGCCCGTAACTTCAAGGCTGTCTTCAGTCATTTTAGCTTTTATGCCGTTGGCAATAAGCCCGTCATATATGGTTTTAAGACGGTCAGATTCTTTAACGCGCAGTTCCTTCAGGCCTTTCATAACTGTTTTGCCGCTTGCAACAGCAGCAGCGATTGAAAGGACAGGATATTCATCAATCATGCTAGGCGCACGCTCGGCAGGGACATTTACGCCTTTAAGTTTGCTGTATTTTACTTTGATGTCGGCAATATCTTCACCGCAAACTTCACGCTTGTTTGAGTATTTAATATCTGCGCCCATTTCTTTAAGCGTTACAAACAAACCTGTACGGTGCGGGTTGATGCACACATTCTTGATTGTAACTTCCGAACCCGGAACGATAAGAGCCGCCACAATTAAAAATGCGGCCGATGATGGGTCTGCAGGCACTTCAATATCCTGCGCCACTAGTTCAGGCTGACCCTGAATTGTGATAACATCGTTAGTAGAGCGCGAAATATCGGCGCCGAAAGCGCGTAGCATACGCTCAGAATGGTCACGCGTTGGCTCTTTTTCAATAATGGCAGTTTTGCCCGGAGTATTAAGTGCGGCAAGCAATATCGCAGATTTTACTTGGGCAGATGCCACAGGCATATCATACACAACAGGGGTTGCATCACGCGTGCCTTCAACACAAAGGGGCAGGCGGCCTTTGGCACGTGTTTTGAAACGCGCACCAAATGTAGTTAGAGGGATTGTGACCCTATCCATCGGGCGCTTACGAAGGGATGCATCGCCCGTGAAAAATACGTTTATGCCTTGCGTGCAAACCAGACCCATAAGCAAACGCACGCCCGTGCCGGTATTACCCATGTCAATAACATCATCAGGCTCTTCAAGATTGCCGACGCCAACACCTTTGATAAGCCACGTATCCCCTTCTTTTTTAATATCCACGCCCATTTTGCGCAGGGCATTTGCAGTGCAGATAACATCTTCACCTTCCAGCATGCCTGTAACGCGGGTAACCCCAATGGCCTGTGAGCCGATCAATAGTGAACGGTGGGAGATAGACTTATCACCCGGAACGGTAACAGAGCCTTTAAGTGCAGTAGCTTTAGAAGATGTAAGTTTCATGGGCTTTATAAATAGCCAGCGCATAGAAAATCGCAAGGGATATCAGACTTGCGGGCCTGAACAGGTGAAAATGGTTAGAAATAGTTAAAAAAGTTGATTTTTGTTAATAAAGCCTCTAATATGCGCGCCGAATTCATAGCAAGTAGCAATGTTACAAAGATTATTACCGCTGAAAGATGAAGCGCCGTCACAGGGTGAAGATGGAACGAAAGAAAAGTCTGCGCCTGAAGACAGGCATGACTTTATCGGTCGGGAAAAAATTGCCGGAATAGAAGTGCATATTGCAAGTATTGCCAATTGCGCAAAAGATGAAGCACGTTACCAGTCTGATAGCTGGTTCGTTTGCCACGCAGAGCACATGCCTGAGCAGTCTTTAGTGCCCTTATATCTGCAAAAACTTGTTTCAGTTACACAAAGAACAATAAGGCAGGAAGCGCAGCAAAGGGCAAGGCTGCATCAGGACCATATTGACCGCGAGAAAACATCAACCGTTGCAATTGCATTATTGTCTGAGGAAGATGTTCTGCACACGGCCTATTTAGGCAATAGTATTATATGGGTGTTTGTAAAGGATGCAAAAACCGGTGAAGTGACTGAGTACCCGGTCAGGAAAAACTCTGATTTAAGAAAACCTATTGTGATGGAAGAAGGGACAAGAGGTATAACCCCGCCTGTAAGGC